>JAYWGG010000182.1:0-22194 GCA_043778415.1 Saprospiraceae bacterium | reverse complement strand
AAATTGCTTTGAATATCTTGACCAAAATTAAACAGTCTGAAAAAATCTCTATCAAAAGGATTCAAAAAAAATCACTAATGGACGAAGATTTTCTTATTTCTCACTTATTTTAATGCGTTTAACCTGTAGTGAATATCGAATCTACCGCATTACTAATATTATTTTTAATAATTGCTGGCAACGTACTTGGGATTGTTGTAGATGAAGCGAATAAAGGCGCTGTGTAAATAGCTGCGTTTTGAATTCCATATCTTGTGCCATTAACAGAAGATATGAGTTCTATTTTTCCGGGGAGCGTACACGTTGGATTCGTTACTTGAATGAGCCTGTTTGGTTTGACGCAAACCTTGAACCCAAAGTCATAGCTGTGGTTATTGCTACCTATGTTGCCTGTAGTAAGGCTGATGGTTGGAAATCCACCCACCAAAGTTGCATCATTATTTAAGAGAGATAGCCCACTATTTATCCCTCCTGTTTCTCCGGGAGTGCCTCCTGGCGTGATGCTATTTAGTGTCATATTTAAAACTGACGGATTCGTCCCCAGATTAGTAACCTTAATGGTATAGTTCATATTTGGTTGCGGTCCTAAATTATTAGGTTTTGCAGCACCCAATGTATCTACTACGTTTGTCTGGTTAAAATTATATTGCCCAAAAGCGTCTGTTATAGCAGTACCTACTACTGTTAAGCCATCGGAGGCATAGAGCGTCAGAGTGACACCTACAAGAGGAGGTTCGTTTACATCTTGGATACCGTCTCCGTTGAGGTCATTCCAAACTCTATTTCCAATTTCGATGGGTGAGGCATCACATAATACTACCATATCTCCCAACGCTGCGCCTTTTCCGACAGGTCTGTTGAAGTCCATTGGTAAGATTTCATATTTTCTTACAGCGGCTCCTGTTGTATTACTCAACCAACCAATACCTGACGAAACATAATCGAAAGGGTCCATCAACGCTACCGTTACTTCACCAGTGCCAGGTAGTATCGCAATTCCGCCCATTACAGTTTCTTGGTGATTTTCATTCGGAATTTTATCTCCTCCATAAAACTCTCCTCCTCCGGGTCCTTGTCCATTTGCACCGCTTCCCGCAGTGCCGCACCTGCCGTTACTTTCGGTAGCATAGATAGGTACATTGAGTGTTCCCGTGTTACAAATCCTGAGGATGTCGCCGCTCAAGATAGGAAATTGGCTACTCATATTGTTAGTATATGGTCTGCTAATCATGGCTTGGTGTCCGTACCTATCCATTAAGGCAATGACAATAGAGCCGTCCACATCAAACTCAATATCCGAAACCATAGGTTGTGGATATACCGTACCCTCTATGATTGCGGCATTGGTAGTGGCTCCATTGGAAGTCCAAGGATACCATTGTCGCATATTATTATTACACCCTGCGCCGTGGTCTGCACAACCTTTCAAATAATTGAGAGGAATAGTATTGATTTTTACAGGCGCAGATGGTGTAGTTAGTACATTGGCTATTTCAAAAATGTGAGAATACAAATTAGTAGCTCCATTGACCGTGTTGGAGCCAGTGGTGACAGTTCCTGTTTGTCCAGTACACACGCCGCCCACATAGAGTTTGCCATTTTTGAAGCCTAAACCAAAAGGGCGAAAATCACCGTTGGTACAACTTGGATTGTTGGTAGGTAAAAGTGCGGCAAGCCCAGCAGCAGAAAAATCAGCTACAACTGTAACATCAGCCGCTGTGATGGTGGGCTTTGCAGGATTATCAGTAAAAATTCGATATACTTTTCTATCAAAAAGATTGGTAACAAACAGGTATTTGCCGTCGTCAGAAATATCTAAATCCCCAAATCCTATTTTCCCTACATCATCGAATGGGTTTTGCGCGGTTGGTACCGTAGTTGTAAGATCATTGTAATTATTATTGTGTGAGTCTGTGCCTGTGGGAATACCTAATGTACTAAAATTTACATAAACCGACGTGCCTGTAACTGCACCAAAATTATTATAATCTGTTTTATAAATCGCACCTGTTCCGCTTGGACCGAAAGCAGCGTGGCGTTTCATGAAGGCTGCCGAAAAAATACTTTTGGTACTTGCCTGATACGCAGCCCCCCAAACAGTACCCGTACTGCTGTAATAGGTACCTCCTGTGGGTGGCACACTTTGGTTGCCACCCCCTGTACTACTCGCCGTGTATGGAAGGGTTGCCATAGAGCGGTCCGTTGCTGTGCCTGTGCCTGCGACGTAGTAAGTCAATAATACGGGCGGGTTGGACTGGCAATAGTCGGCAGACGTATTGACTGCTAAATCTATATTTGTTGCCGAAGCTCCAGCCGTCAAAAACCTTACTGTCGAACTATTGGTAGAGTTCGTGATGCCCGAAAAACCATCTGCATAACCCGGTGGAAGCATACTAAACTCTATGCGCACAGCAGTCCCCGAAGGTATTTGAGCCGCCGTAAAAGAATAAGCTCCCAAAGCACTTGTGGTGGTGGTCAAAACCGTGCCGCTTGCAAGGGTAGCAGTTACCGTGATACCTGCCAGTAAAGGTTCTGTGATAGGAGGCGTTCCAGAGGCAACCTGTCGGCTACCATTGGCATTGAAGTCTTTAAAGGCAATACCCGAAATTTGAGCCCGACCAGATTGTATAGAAAGTAGTAAACTTGATGTTACTAAAAAGATTGAAAAGAAAAGCCTCCAAAAGACTTGATAAAACGTTGTGTAATGTGTCGAAATTTTTGACATAACAAATTGCATCTATTGATAAAAAAATACGATTTCGTAGGAATGGACGAAAACAGAAGCTGCCGCAAAGTCTATATGAAAGACATTGAGAACTGATTGATAAATGAAATTTGTTTGGAAATTACAGCTTGAACTGATATAAAAAGCAAATATAATAAGTTTGTGTCAACAATCCAAATATTTTACAAATTATTTTGTATAATTATAAGAAAATATCCAAATAGTATGCCAATTTTTTGAAAATCGCAAACCTTTTGCCCAAAATAAGCGATGTCACTGATTGTATTAAAATAAAGAAAACAGCCGAAGCGCATCACACACTTCGACTGTCTTTTCTCTTTGGAAGATGTCTAAAATAAATTACTCATTTTTTCTTCCTTCCTTTTATAAACCACATTTTTCAAATTACCTAATTTTGTCCGTTTTTCACCGCTTTTATCGGCGCGCAAGGCACTGCTCCGCAAGGTCCGTTGGGCGGTTCAGTTGCGTTGCTGCTGCACGGCGGCACTGGATTGAGCGTTATTGTTTTGAAACACGCATTGTTTTTTAAATCTCTAACAGTTAGCGTGAAAGCCGTATTATTGGCTATCAGATTGCCGCTGCTTCCTACTGTCACCGCAGTGCCGTAAGCCGCAAATCCCAATGGATTGCCGCCCGTGCCGTCTGTATTTGCTAAATTTACGACTTCATATTGTGCGCCGCCGCTAATAGCGGTCGCGTTGATGCTTACCGTAAAATAATCGTCTTGCGCACGGCGAATCGTACCATTGTTGTTACAAACCGATTGCGTTTGCTGCGTAATTGTGATAGAACACGGCGCAGCAGGTGGCGGCGGCGGACAAGTCACTGGCGCGGTAGTTACCGCCGCAGAGTTGGGGCTGAAACAAGTCGCATCGGAATTGGTGACACATCTGGCGACTACCGTTATCGGCGAACTGCCGTAAGTCGGTGCAGTCGCGCTCCAAGTAGAGCCGTTATCGGTAGAATATTCGATGCGAGTTCCGGCTCCGCAAGCTGTTGTTACGTTGATAGTTCCCGTCGTAGCTGGACAAATATTGTTCGTCACACTCAATGCGGGCGCGCTTGGTGTGGTGCAGGTTACTGGCGGCGGACAAGTCACGGGCGCGGTAGTTACTGCCGCAGAGTTGGGGCTGAAACAAGTCGCATCGGAATTGGTGACACATCTGGCTACTACCGTTATCGGCGAACTGCCGTAAGTCGGTGCAGTCGCACTCCACGTAGAGCCATTGTCGGTAGAATATTCGATACGTGTTCCGGCTCCGCAGGCTGTCGTTACGTTGATGCTTCCCGTCGTAGCTGGACAAATATTATCTGTCACACTCAATGTAGGCGCGCTTGGTGTGGTGCAGGTTACTGGCGATACTCCACAACAGGTGTTTGGAGGATTTGACACTGTATAAACAGCGTCGGACGGAACGTTGATACATTTGCTATCGAAGTCATTGCCGGGAGTGTTGGCATCGTAAAAAGTCATATTTGTACCTCTGTAACCTCCTCCGCAGGAAATTTGGCTGTTACCACCTTCTACAAGCAACGCGCCATTGGTACCCGATATGACGAATTGTAAATCCAAATTATATCCAGATTTAATAACCCAACTTCCGTTATTTTTTGCGCCTCCTTTTACCGTCACATTGGAGTTGAAGACAGCGCAACAAGCATTTACAAATTCTTTTCCGGGTCCTTTGTTGCCTACAATAAATTCGCAGGCTGCGGTCCCGAATGGTCCGCAGAGAGTTTCCACTTTTCCATAATTGAACATATTTCCGTGATTGTAGAAATACCTACCAATAGTTACCGTAGCACCTGCCGCGTTGTCAAATAATTGGGTTTCTTCATTTTCTAAATTCGTGAATGTCATTATCCCTTCGTTGGTAACGATGCTACCATTGGCGAATTTGAAAACGTCGGAGCTTCCTGGTTGCATGGTCGCGGTGAGCGTTCCAGTTGGGCGATTGTTGAATGTGCCTTGAAAAACGGTTGAACCCGTGTTTGTGAAACTTACGTTTCCTTCATTATTGACGGTTAGTTGGTTGTTGGAGTTGAATCCGTTACTTTGCACCTCCAGAGAGCCGCCCTGAAAGACGTTGAAAGTTGTGCTGCCATTGAAGCCAATGTTTGCAGAAGGTCCTACGACCATAGAGCCATAGACGTTGATTACGAAACCCGACGCTGTGTTGAAGCCGCTCGTTTGAGTCCAAGTCACGCCTGAAGCGACGCAGATTTTTCCACCATTGACATTTAGCCCCAAATTGCCTAATGAGCTGGTAATGCACAGCACGTCGCCCGAGTTCAGGTTGTAGTTGCCGCCCGGCGAGGCGGTAATAGTGCAGCCTGTGCACTGCGCGTTCACTTTTATCGTAGAAATACAACAACAAAAGAGTAGAACGAAAAATAATTTGATTGTTTGCATGATAGTTCGAAATTTTATTGATTTTAGTGTGTAGATACCTGTTTTGAAATTTGGACAGGAATAACCAAAGTATTATTATTTTTATTTTTCTCTCGGTATTTTTTCATGGGGTCTATTTCGATTTCAAGATAATAAATTCCTGACTTTAGATTTTTTGGCAATGTTAAATATTGTCCTTCGTACATTACGCCATACACATCGTAGCCCCCGACGCTGATGCCTTGCCGCTCCGACTTGCAATCGGGATAGCTACCAAACCCATAGTTGGGTAAGCTCTGCTCCCCGTAGGTTCTCCCATTGAGGTAACACAAGCTGTCTTTATCGTTGCAAATGCCTGCGTCAAAAAGGCAATAGCTTACTTTTTTTCCGACCGCCAGTAGGTTCGACAAATATTTTCCCCATCTATTTTTCTTCTTTTCTACCAACCTAAACTCCACCCAGTTGTCGGCGTGAAAATGGTTGTGTCCTGCTTGGTCGTCGTAATAGTTGGTACCGACTTCATACTCCCGAGAAGCCAAACGGTCTGCTTTTTTGGAATATACTTTTTGATATATTTTTTGCCTCGCAAACGTCCCATCTTTACACCGTTGGTTGGTACTCACTTTTTGACCGCCGCAAAACCACTCTCCTTTTCCGGAAGTTTCTAAAGGTCCGTCGCCGATATTTGCCATTGTCGCAGCGAACTTTAATTGACCCGGATAGTACGGGTCGTCCCAAGCATATTCTTTTATTCCAAAATTGGTAAAACGCGGCAGCATCACTAAATCAGGCAACAATTCACAATTTTTGTCACCATCGGGACACTTGCAAGCGGCAATATTTTTGAAATCGCAAGCACTCAAACCAGCGTTGGGCGTAGGGCTGGCAGAAAAATCCAACGTTACGAAGTTGAGGCTGCCTTTTTGTGTTTTTTCTAAATCCTGAATCGTCAAATACCAAACACCGTTGGGATTCTGACCATTATTCAAAAAATTCAGTATTCCCATCGGCACATACTCGCCACTGAACGGAGCCGCCGCTTCGTGGATATAGCCCGAAAATCCATTGCTCCTGAAGCAAGTATTGGTATAATTTTGCCCACCGTCAGCCCCATTTCTGTTGGATACCCAGATGCTGCTGCCGTCGGGTGCAATCAACTCAATCTTCAAATCCGACACCCTCCGATGACTAATATCAAAACAGATTTTGGAAAGTCCAAAAGTAGAATCAATTCGCACTGGAAGGTTTTGCACCAAAATCGGAAACGAATCCACTCTGTGATACCCCTCATAATCTCGCACAGCACCGCCTTGCGCATAGAACTGCTGCGCCCAAGCCGCCGAACTACAAAGCAGCAACTGAAAAAGTAATAACGCTACACTTTTTTTCATCTTGTTTTGTTTGGTAAATATTTGAGCTCAGCAAAAAAATCCTTAAAAAAAAGAAAAAGCAATGGCACAATGTCTATACACAGGACATTGAGAGATAGTTGATAGTTGAAATTTGTTTGGAAAATAGTTTAGAAACTAAAGATGTGCAAATATGAGCAGTTTGTATCAAAAATCCAAATATTTTAGTACATATCTATGTAATAATGCAAAAATAGCTAAATAATATGCCAAAGTTTTTAACGTCCTAATAAATCCAATATCAAAATTTGCACGCAAGTTGGCGACGATTTGGCAAATTTGAGCCGCGACTCCGACAAGCAGATTTTTTATTCTCCGATGAATACAAGGCAAGTTTTTATAATATTTCCGTTTTTTATCTCTAAATTTGTGCTTTTATTCGTCGTGTTTTTTATTATTTTAAACCAAAAAAATAAAAATCCGACGCAAAATCCACCAATGGCAAATAAAGTAAAAAAACAGAGCCAACCCCTGTTGCCTCCCGTGCGTATCCATCTCGACGACGAGCGAATCCCCAAGATGTTGGGAATGTTGCTGCTTTTTGTCGCCTTTTATTTGACTATTGCCTTCGTTTCCTACCTCTTTACTTGGGAAACCGACCAAGACAAAGTCCTCCGGTTCTCGTGGAGTCTGCTGCTCCAAGCCGACCTCGACATGGCGAACTGGCTCGGCAGATTGGGTGCCATCGTGTCCAATATGTTCATTTATTGGGGCTTTGGGTTGCCGTCGTTTGTGCTTATTTATCTTTCCGCCGTCTTCGGTTGGGCTTTGATGCAGAACCGTCCGACGGGCGTTTATAGGACTTTGCTCCGCCGCTCGCTGCTCATCATGCTGTCGCTTTCTATTTTTTTAGCTTTCGTATTCAGCAACTCCGGCTTTCCGTGGGGCGGCTCTTTCGGAAGCGGCGTAAGCCAGTGGCTGACGAGTTTTGTAGGCACTATCGGCATGGTGGTACTGATTATTTTTGCGGTGGTCGCCCTCATCACGTGGGCATTCAATCCCAACTACCAAGAGCTGACCGCTTCGCAAGTGAAAGGCAGCGCGAGCGATTATTTGAGCAATATTTTTAATAGAAAATATCAAAGCTCCGCACGCAAAAAAGTAGTGTTGGAAAAAAGGTTCAAAACCACTCTGCCCGACCTCGACGACGACTCTGACGACGAAGCCGACGGATTGGAAGATGTCGAAAATGGGTTTCCAATCGCTAACCAACCAAGTACCAAGCCTGCCGACGGCTTTGCGCAAGAGGGACAAATTGGTTTTGATATTTCTTCAAAAAATACACCGCCACCGCGCCCAAAAACGCCTAACGCCGCCGACGACATCGCTTTTGAAATAGAAGAATCACAGCCATCGACGGCATACGCAGAAACCGAAGACCCCGAAGCGATAGGAGCGATAGACATTAATTATCGCCCAATGCCCGTCAATGACGCAGACGAATCCATTGACCTCGCCGCCGAACTCGTCAATGCGCAAGGACTCTATGACCCTACGCTGGAGCTGCCGAGCTACGAACACCCCGTGCTGGCGTTGCTCGAAGACCACAGCCACCAAAAAGTAGAAATTGACCGCGCCGACCTCGAAGCGCAGAAAGAGCAAATCGTTTCCACACTGTTGAATTATAAAATCGAAATCATCAAAACTCGTGCTACCGTCGGTCCTACCGTCACGTTGTTCGAGATTGTGCCTGCGCCCGGCGTGCGCATTTCCAAAATAAAAAGTTTGGAGGACGATATTGCGTTGAGCCTTGCCGCACTCGGTATTCGCATCATCGCCCCGATTCCGGGGCGCGGGACGATAGGAATTGAAGTGCCTAACAAAAACAAACAGATGGTTTCGCTGCGCGAAGTATTGCTTTCCGATAGGTTCAAACGCAGCAATATGGAGCTTCCTATCGCGCTCGGGAAGACTATTTCCAACGAGGTTTTTGTGGCGGATTTGGCGAAAATGCCACACTTGCTCATCGCAGGAGCGACGGGACAGGGAAAATCGGTCGGCATCAACACTATTATTATGTCGCTGCTCTACAAGCAGCACCCCGCTCACGTCAAATTGATTTTGATTGACCCCAAAAAAGTCGAGTTGTTTCCGTACAGCTCCCTCGAAAGCCACTTTTTGGGTTTTCTGCCCGACCAAACCGAACCCATCGTGACGGACACCACGAAGGTAATCCATACGCTCAATTCACTGACTATCGAGATGGACGAGCGTTATAATTTACTCAAAAAAGCGTCCGCCCGAAACATCAAAGAATACAACGAAAAGTTCGTCCAACGCCAACTGAACCCCAAAAAAGGACACCGATATTTGCCGTTCATCGTACTCATTATAGACGAATTTGCGGATTTGATAATGACGGCGGGCAAAGAAATTGAGTTACCGATTGGGCGGCTGGCGCAGTTGGCGCGCGCCATCGGGATTCACTTGATTATCGCCACCCAACGCCCGTCGGTGAACATTATTACGGGAGTTATCAAGGCGAATTTTCCGGCTCGACTGGCATTCAAAGTGTCGTCCAAAGTGGATTCGCGGACGATACTCGACACTGGCGGCGCAGACCAACTGATTGGGCGCGGCGATATGTTGCTTTCTCTCGGCGGCGACATGGTGCGCTTGCAGTGCGCCTACGTGGACACGCCCGAAGTGGAGCGGGTCATCAAATTCATCAGCGACCAACAGGGATATGCAGTGCCTTTTTTCCTACCCGAATTTCACGGCGAAGACGGACCGGGTTCGTCCAAAGAAACTTTCAAAGTTGCAGATTTGGACGAACATTTTGAAGATGCCGCTCGCATGATAGTCCAAAACCAAACTGGCTCTACGTCGATGATTCAGCGCAGAATGAAGCTCGGCTATAACCGCGCGGGGCGAATTATGGACCAAATGGAAGCCTTCGGCATCGTGGGCGCGAGCGAAGGAAGTAAGCCGCGCGAAGTTTTAATTTTTGACGAGAAAGAATTGGAACGGTTTTTGGAAAGCATAAAGAATAGGAAATAGGAGGAAAACCCTGCGCTAAAAAGATAGCTTAGGTCTTGTGGCTGTGTTAAGACACTCCTGCAAGTAAAAATAAAAGCCCAACAGTGCAAATCTGTTGGGCTTTTTGTATTTTATACAACTAAAAGTGTCGGTTCAGTCCTCAAACAAAGAGTCAATTTCTGACTGCTGGCGCAAATTTTTGTCCAACTCGGCAATCACATCTAACAAATCTTCCAACTCTCGCTGCGGATTGGTCCACCAATTAGAAGACCAAATGCGGTGAAATTTGATGCCGTACTGCTCCAAGTGTTTTTGCCGAAACATATCCCAAGCGTAAGCCTCTGGGCTACTGTGATATTTTGCCCCGTCACATTCTATGGCTAAAATAGGTTTTTTGTCATACTCCGAAAGTAAGACAATATCTATCCGAAATCCGCCCATTTTGTATTGAGGCACAATGCGTTGCGCAGCAATATGCTTCAATAAATCCTGCAAAACTTCTGCCTCAAAAGGAGATTCGGCACTTGCCAACAGCGAATTGTCAATAGATTGCATAAGATTAGATTTTTGGTAAATAAGCTCTAAAATAGACTGGCTGGCGGCTTCGTCTGCCGCGCCAACAGCTTTAGAATACGCCAAATATGCGTAAAAAATTGCCTTGCCTGTATTGCCTTGCACCTCCAAAAGCTGCGGATAGGTTTGGTAAAATTCCGACGGAATAGAGGTGCAAATAATGACCTGTTTTTTGGCGCGCGTGATGATAACATTGAGCAATTTATAGCCATTTTTTTGTAAAATAGGTCCAAAACTCTGCCGAAAACTGCCGTCATTTCGCCTTCCGTAGGTGGTCGAAATAATGATAATATCACGCTCATCGCCCTGTATATTTTCTAAATTTTTTACAAAAAAATCAGAGCCTATTTTTTGTATAATCGCTTCATTTTCAATACTTTGCTGTCGAGCAATATTGATTTCTTCGATGATTAGGTTGCGTTGGTAGATATTGAACGTGGCGATGCCGACACTCGGATATTTTCCTGTTTCGAGCGGCTTGATTTGTGACATCAAAATTTCTACTACCTTCTTTGCCTCCAATCTATTTACTTGGTCTTCATACACGCCTGCAAGGGGCTCAAAAACGATAGGCGGATAGAGTGCATTGGGCTTGGCGGGCATCGGAAGAAGGCGTTTTCCATAAAACGCATGATTGGAAAAATCTATCAACGCAGGATGTTGAGAGCGGTAATGAATTTTTAGATACGACTGTTTGAAATTGCGATATTCGGCGTATTCCAAAAGCGACTCGCAGTGCGCCAAGTCCAAAGACTGAATGGTTTTTTTTGTCACATTTTCTGGAATTTCTTCCAAAAAATTGTCATCTTCAGCCGGACTCAATACGGCGTTGCCTCCCTGAAAATAGCTCGAAGGAGGCATTTGCTGACTGTCGCCCGAAACGATTTTAATTTTTCCACGATAAAGAGCGGCAAAAGTATCCTCCAAACGCAACTGACTCGCTTCATCGAAAATAACCATATCGAAAAGTCCTTTTTCCAACGGCACAATAGAGCTGCAAATAGAAGGGCTCACTAACAACACGGGAAAATAATCGGTAAATAAACTAAAATCTGACGAAATTATCTTCCGTAGAGAGTTGCGCCGCTCGCCTCTGCTGCCGCGCTTGTTGTAGAGGCTGACCAAATTGATACCCTGCTGTTGCTGAAAATTTTTGGTGCTGACTTGCTGCTGCGCGCTCCAAAAATATAAAATTTTCTGGAGTTGTGACTGTCGTAAATCAATATTTTGAGAACTTAACTCTGTGAGTGCGGCTTCTGATTTTGGCAAGTCGGGCTGCTCCCGCACTGCCAGCAACCAGTTGAGATACCAACTGTCAAAAGCCGCTTGCCAATCTGTCAAGCCTTCTTCTTGCAGCGTTGTGAGGACTTGCTGGTGCAAAACGGATATTTGTATTTTGTATTTTCGCCAATCAAAATAAGAACGAAACTGCGGCAGGCTGTCTTGAATAGCCCTAAAATCATCGATTTGTCGTTGAATAATTTGCTCTAATTCAGAAATATTTGTTAGATTTTTACTAAAATGTGACAAAAAATTATCTTGACGGATTTGTTCAAAAATAGTATAAATATCGTCTGTTGTGACTTTCAATAAAGTTATCTTTTCCGAATATCCGATGTGAAAATTTTGTGGAGAAAACTTTGACAAATACTGATTTTGTACCGTTTCATGTTCTTTTTTCCAAAGTTCGTTTTTTTGTTGCAGCTGCTGGACGTTTTCTTGCAGTTTCGCCAAACTACTGCCTAATTGTTGCTCCGAAATAAACTGATGCTCAAAATATCTAAAAGAATTATAAGTATAAAATACTGAATTATAGTAAGTTAGAAGTAATTGCTTATTTTCTTTCATCTGCCTGTGCTTGGACGAAAACAAACTCAACGCACCTGTTTTCAAGCTGTTCAAGTCGTCGTTGGCAGCAAAATCATTCCCAAACTGGTTGATATTCCGAGTCCAATACTGCAAAAACTGTTCGCTGCTTTCATTCAGCCGACCGTAATAATTTAAAAAATGCACCTCTAAAAATTGAGTATAATTTTTAATTTCTTCCGTTATTGTGACTGCATACTTTTCGAGCTGTTGGATATAATTATTGATTTTATTTTCCAACGCCTGCTGTGTCGCCAAAGCATTTTCGCGCAGAAAAATAGCGTCTGGCAAACCTTCCAACACACTAAATTGCTGGTTTTGAGCCAGCACTTTGGAGTATAAAAGTTGTCCTTCCTTGATATTTTTAGAAAGCATAGCGTATTCTGACTCCGTAAAATCAAAATTTTTATACTCTAATTTACTTTTTAACAGATTAAAATTTGCTTTTTTTTGCGTTTTTAAAAAATCGCCTACCAATGTTGTCCAGTTTTTACCCTGAAAAATCGGCTGCGCAAGGCTTTGATGAGCCGCATTGACGCTCGCTTTCAGCAGCCGATGATTGGTTTCTAAATTTTGGTGTTCGATAGCATTGAAATATGGCAACTCTACATTGCGGCTCGCCCGCTCCCGCACAGAAGTCACCACAGCGTCGCGGTCTTTATTCATGTCCTCCACTACGACCGAAAGCTCGCCGAGCAACGGGTTTGTTTGGTACAAATTGTTTCTAATTACATCTAACGCGGTTTTTTTCTCACACACTACAAGGCATTTCATTTTATTCGCCAGCGCAGCCGTGATGAGCGCGGTCAAGGACTGACTTTTGCCAGTGCCGGGCGGACCCTGAATAATTTGGTTCGGAAACTCGACCAAAGTATCAAGAATTTCTTGCTGGCTTGGGTCGGTTTCTACCACTACGGCTGCGGACTCCAGGCGCTCCATCTCGAAGTCCAATTCCGTAAAATCCAAGTCGTTGTGTATCTCCAAAAGTCCGTCTATATCGTTGATGATGCTTTCTTTTTGGGTGCGAAACAAACCAAAAATACCTCCAAAATGCATTCGTGGGAAATCGCCACTTTCGGCTTCCTCGCGCTCGGGCAGCGGCGACAGTGGCTGCTCCAAAACGTCATTTTCGGCACTAAAAGAAGCGTTGATATTCAGCTTTTTGCAAGCATTTTCTAACTCCTGGCGCAGCTCCGCACGATTAAAAAGCGCGTCGTCGGCAGTCAAATCTTCCGATAGTTGGGGCAGCTCGACGCTGTATTCTGACTTCAAAAAAGAAATCAATACTTCATTAATCGCTACGCCGTGTATGTCTTCGGTGCGGATTCTGCCGGCTTCATCGCGGATTTTGTTGCGCAAAATGAGCCACGAGTTGGGTTCGGAATAGCTTTTTAGAATATCTAATTGCCAGATGAAAAGGGGTGCTTTGAGGATTTTTTGTGGGTCGCGAGGCGAGCGCAACAGCACAAAAGGGTAGCCAAAACCGAAGGTTTTGATGCCATGTTCCCTGAAATTATCCTCGTTTTCGATGTAGAGTGCGTTCAGTCGTTTGGCGAGAACGCCCAGCGAAAAGTGTCGTTCTTCTTTAAACTCTGCGGACGAATTGGGCAGTTCAAATAAAATTTTGTATTGAAAATTACTTTCAGACAAAATTTTATCCAAAAAATTATCTGCCATTTTAGTTTCTACCACATTAAAATCCGCAACATCTAATCTCGTTGCAAAGCGTCCGGGCAAGGCATTGAGGTGTATGGACGCGGTATTTCCGCCTTTTAGTTTATCTCGTAAGGCTTTCAGAAAAGTCAAGTCTGCTTGCATCGGTTTCTCGTAAAAATAACTTGATTATCAACGGCGAAAGGTAGTTATTTTTTTATTTTAAAACAAATTTTTTTAAAATAATTTTTTCGACGCAATATTTTGAAGTTGAAAATGGAATATTCTAACGAAAAAAATACCGATTTATTTTATTATAGTGTATGCAAACTTCTTGCACAAAAAAGACTATCTTTGCGTTTGTAAAAACTGGGGCTGACAGGAATCGACGGGGAAGTCAATCGGTTCGTAAGCAGGTCGGGATATGAGGATACAGCCCGTAAAAATGTTCTTCGCACCTATAACTGGCAATACACAGTATGCCATTGCAGCCTAATTCAGTGAATTAGAATGCATTTGCGCCGCATGAAACCTACGGGTTTCTTCCGTTTGAGTCCTGCTACACAACGTGCCGCGTATCATCAAACTTGTAGGATAGCACCGCCACTCGCTTCGATGGTAGCTGCGAAAATTTAGAAGATAAGGCGCAAATATGGGTGTGTTTTCCACCTACCTTGCGCTCGAAAATCAAAGCGAAAAATAAACTTGTAGAAAGCGTTCAGATGCTTTGTTCGGACGAGGGTTCGAATCCCTCCAGCTCCACAGTGGTCTAATAGGGCAAATTTAGGCAACTAAATTTGCCCTATTTTTTTACATAAATACCAACTTTTTAGCATGAATCCAACATTTTTTCAAAGCCTCCACCCTGCCGCCGCTGTGCGGTTGCCAGTGAGAAAAGTCCTCGCCGAACTCAAAAATATCTTGGGGAAAGAACTCTTGAAAGATGTATTGCAACCTGCTTTTGACCCTCCCAGTCCCGTAGCGCAACACACTGACAGTCAATGGATAAAGCGCGCAAATATGGTCGGTATCAACGTCCGAACTATCCAAAATTTTTGGAACGTAATCCCCTATACACTCACTTTGCCGACCGCACAAAACAGTATTCACTTACTCCCGATTTGGGAGTGCGGCGTGGTGGCGAGCCTCTACGGAATGAGCAGTTGGAACATTAATACAGAGTTTTTTTCGGCGGAGTTAGCCGCCGAATTGCCGCATTTGGATACGGTAGAAAAACAACTCAAAGTAGTCATCAATATCCTCCACGCCGTCGGAAAAACCGTCGGAATGGACGTAATCCCTCACACCGACCGCTACTCGGAAATCGTACTCGCCAATCCGTCCCATTTTGAATGGCTGCAACGCCGTGATTTTGATATTTTGAACCACGACAACAATCTTCACGAAGCGGTACAGCAACAGTTGATGCGTTTTTTGATACGGCACGGCACGGGGACAGGCAGCCGTGATTATCCGAAACAGACAGAAGTATTTTTTTCTGAAAATTATGAAGAAACTGAACGATGCAAAATATTATTTGGAGAAAAAAATGACATAGAGCGTCGTCGCCAACGCCGCGACAAAATGGTGCAGTGGCTCTATGACTTGGGCTTGGAAACCGTCCCCGCCACGATGGCACCGCCCTACCGTGGGCTGGCAGTCAATCGCTCCGAAGCCGCCAAAACAGTGGATAAATCGGGCAGAGTTTGGCGCGATTATGTGATGACAAAACCGCGCGCTATGTCGCGTGTGTTCGGACCGCTGACTCGCTACAAGCTGTACGAGAATGACGATTACAACTGGCAGTGGCAAATCAACTTTGACGCTCCGAAGGGAGAAGTTTGGTATTATGTGTGCAGCAATTACGACGAAATTCAGGCAGATTTTGGGTTTGATTTTATGCGCGGAGATATGTCGCACGTCCAGATGAGAGCCGAAGGCGTACCCGCCGAAGCTGGTATTTACTACGACATTCACAGAGCTGTCAAACTTTTCGTGCAGCGAGAGAAACCGTATTTCGGATACTTTGCCGAAACTTTTTTAGCTCCACCCGACGAGATGGCTTACGGCGACGAGTGCGACCATTTGGAGCTTTCGGAAGCAGATTCTACTTTGGGCGATTTGCAGTCGGTAGCCATTCACAAAAAAGAATTTTATACTGAATTTTTAAGATATTGGCAAATATTAAAAAGTAGAACTTTTGCGCCTAATTTTACTGTGATGACTGCCGATAAGGACGACCCGCGTTTTGATTCTTTCTATCTGAAAGGCAACGAAGTGCGAATGTTTATGGCGTTTTTTTTGACCGATATGCCGAGCTATACCGCATTGGGCTTCGAGTGCCGCGACGCACACCCAACGCCTGCACCCAACGAACACTATACCAAACTCTACGTTTTTCAGCTTGATGAGGGCGAAAAAGCAACACACGGAAATTATCAGTGGGGCAAAAACGAAATTTTATTTCAAAAAATAAGTCGCCTACGAAATTTCGCAGATAATATATTGCCCGAAATAAAAGAATTTGAAACAAAATGGCTGCTTTTGCCCGATGCAGATGCCGAACAAAAAGTATTAGTTTGGACTCAAACGGTCGAGCCAAAGTATGTTTTTGTGGTCAATTTGGACACCCAAAATGCAGCTTTGCCTTTTTCTTTGGACGCGCCGTTCCGACAGTTGCAGCCTGTTTTTTCTACCGAAAATCCAGATTTTGGAGAAAGAAAAAAGCTAACTGCTAAAGAATATTCGTTCAAAATTCCCGCTTTGCAAGCGGGCGAAGCAGTCGTATATCGACGGAGTGTTTGATTGTGGAGGTTTTTTTTAACGCTTTCACCTTGAGATTTTTTTGAGTAGAAATCCTCCGTAAGTTAGAATCGGAGAACTCGTGCGATGAACATTCACTGTATTTGCGTACAGCTTTTTTTAGTGGTTAATTTTTAGTTGCCTAAATAATTGCTAATCAATTAGTTACAACATTGTATGACCACAAGTAATTCTTTGCGGACACTTAATTTTTTTATTTTGGTTTTTCTACGGCTGTTTTTTTGATTTGTTTATCAAAATCTGAAATAATTTTTTGTGTTTTATTAAACTCGTTGTACTCATTTATTGCTTTTTTATCCGCCTGCAATTTAGATACTTTCCCTTTGCCGTGCAGTATTTTGTATTCGTTGAACGATAAAAATTTGTTCACGCTATCCGCTAACTGCTGCATCGTAAAAGTATTTTCTCGCTCTATCAATCCCTCTATATAGTCAAAATAACTCGTTACCGTCCGCTCCAACTGAGCGATTTCCTTTTCTTGCAAGTAGTTTTTCGCCACAATTACATCGGTTTTTATGATACGTCCGTCGGGTGCGTTCTTCCAAGTACTCGAACCCATATTTTCTTTTTTCTTGTCCGCCAATTTATATATAATTTCGGCGGAGGTCTGCCCTGTAATCGCAAAGTGAAATTTATTTTGCACCGTAGCATAAAAATCCTTCGTCACCTCAGAGTTTTTATCATAATCCAAACTACACTCCGCAAAAATATCGGTCACTTGTTGATATATTCTTCGCTCGCTCGCTCGAATAGACCGAACTCGGCGCAGCAACTCCTTAAAATAATCTTTGCCAAACAGCGTTTGTCCTTGTTTGAGCCGATTATCGTCTAAAACAAAACCTTTGATAATAAATTCTTTTAGGGTTTGCGTCGCCCATATCCTGAACTGCGTTGCCTTCGACGAGTTCACGCGGTAGCCTACCGAAATGATAGCATCGAGATTGTAAAACTCCAAATCTCGGTTTACCATTCTATCGCCCTCCTGCTGAACTGTTCGGAAATTCCGAACAGTTGCCTCTTTTTGCAACTCATTGTCGCCAAATATATTGGTCAAATGTTCGCTAATAGTCGATTTAGTTACGCCAAAAAGTTCGCCCATGCTTTTCTGCGTCAGCCAAACGCTTTCGTCCTCCACAAAAACCTCTACCTTCACCGCGCCATTCGGGTTGCTGTAAATTATAAAATTAGTGTTGTGTTCCATTATTTTTTATTTTTCTCCTCCAAAAATGTTTTTGCATTCAGTCCTGTCACTACTTTTTTGCCTGTTTTTTCTTCCAATTCTTTGCGAGCGTTGCCCGCAATGTTACCGCCCTGTTTGGCTACTTTTTTGCTTGCTTCAAAATCCTTCGGATTGACGGCTTCCGAAATATCTTTGGTAGAGGCTTCTGCCAGCATATTCAAAATCAACTCCGTATTCGTCATATTATCACGCAGATTTTCTTTTTTCAAGCCTTTCAATACCTTGTATTCTTTGATGCTTTTGCCACTCCACGTTTTGGTGATAATATCGGTGAGGGTAGCAAATTGTTGTCCTTCTTTCAGCCCTAACCGTTTCCACTCGTCAGTTAGTTCTTTGCGGATTTCTATACTTTTCAGCCGTTGATTTATCCAGTTTTCGCTGTAGCCTAAGTTCAAATATTGCTCCAAAGCCCTATCAATAGTCAGCTCTGGGTCTTGCATCTCGTCTAATCTTTCGGCAGCTATTTTTGCCAGCCAAAGTTTAAAAGGCTCTGCCTTCGGCGAAGGGATAGATTGTATCAAGCGGAAAAGCTGTTCCGTGTTTGCTACATCGGTAAGTCGCATTTTGCCGTCTTCCGAAAGCATTTTCAACTGTCCGATTTTTTCGGACAGTTGACTTCCTTCTTTTTTCAGTTTAGCTTTCAAGTCGCTCCAGTATTTTCTTGGTCTTTCGTTGTCGGTCAAGGCTTCTATCACATCAACGATAGAAAAATACCATTGCTCTTCGGCTTCGTTCCAAGAAGTGCGCACTTTTTTTTGCTCAAATAATTGTATTTCATTCATATTTTTATTTTTTTAGATGTGAAAATTAATTGTTGGTGACTGTATAAATAAATAGTTATAAGTTTTTAGTTTTTAATTTTGAGTCATCATAAACTATTGAAAATCAATGAATTATGTCGAATATTAAATGTCATCTATTTAAGTATAGGAACTTAACTAAAAATACCAGTGTTCGAAACCCATTTTTGAAACTCACGAATTTTTTTTGCTCAAATAATTGTATTTCGTTTAGATTGTTCATTCAGTAGCGTGTGTTTTTCATTTTTATCTTTTAAAAATATTTTGGTATTCAGTCCAATTACCATTTTTTGACTTGTTTTTTAAGTCTAAATTATTAAAAGTTTTAAATAAAGAGTTTTTTGCCCAAATCGCTTCATTCGGAGGCACCAACAGGCAGTGAAATACTTCCGACAGCCATTTTTTTGTGAATGGCGCACACTCATTGCGCAGACACTACACAAAGCTACAAAAAATATCAAAAATGACCGCCGAAAATCCGTTGTAATATCCGACAAAATTCAGCTATCTTTGGCACTGGTATCTAACACGCCAAAATGATTTTATTGCGACAGTCGGGACTTACCAAAACGCATATCTGCCGAAAAAAAAGCCGATGAAAAAAGAAAATTATTACGAAAAAGTCTTTTTTGTGACCAAAAATATTCCCTACGGTAGAGTCACCAACTACGGAGCAATCGCCGACTGTTTGGGATTGGGCTCTGCCCGAATGGTAGGCTGGGCACTCAATCACTGCGCGGTGTTTGGGGGCGACGTGCCAGCCCACCGAGTCGTAAACCGCAAGGGCGAATTGAGCGGGCGAAACGCCTTTCCAACCCCTACCACGATGCAAGAACTCCTCGAAAACGAAGGAATTATTGTTGAAAACGACAAAGTAAAAAATTTTGAAAAAATATTTTGGCAGCCCGATATTTAGGAATGAAGAAAAATAAAGTGCTCAATTTTTTTCAATCAATTCAAACAATAACAAGGCATTTTTAAGGCGCAACGCAGAGCGTTGTGACGAAAAAATAACGCAGTGATTGGTTGTAATTTAGCAGAAAAAATAAGTAGTTTATTTTAGACGCGTTCCTTAAGGGTATTCCCAACGCTACGACGCGCCGAAACATCAATACAAAAAATAAAAAATGAACTCTACCATTCAGCCTGAAAATACAGAACAAAAATTGGTCGGCGTAATCGGTGCTGGAAGTTTTGGCACCGCCATCTGCAATTTGCTGGCTTACAATACCGACGTTTTGGTATTTACTCGCAAGCCCGAAATCGCAAAAGCCATCAACGAAACTCACCACCACTACGGCGTTCAGTGGTCGCCGCGCGTCAGAGCCACTTGCGATTTGGCGGAGGTGGCGCAGCTCTGTACGCTTATTTTTCCGATTATTCCAGCGGTCAATTTTCGCCCTATGATGGCAGAGTTGGGTCCGCATCTTCGTCCGTATCATATTTTGATTCACGGGACGAAGGGTTTGGACGTGGTGGGGATTGGAGAGGGGGATATTCTCAAACATAAGATGAGTCGCAAAAATATCTGCACCATGAGCGAGGTTATCCGCCAAGAAAGCTCCGTGCTGCGAGTCGGCTGCATCTCGGGACCCAACTTGGCTTCCGAAATTTTGGCGGGACAACCAACTGCCTCCGTCATCGGCAGCAAATTTGACGAAGTCATTCAGCTCGGACAGGCGGCTCTTCAAAGCAGCAAATTCCATGTTTTTGGCTCGCACGATATTTTGGGTGCGGAGTTGGCAGGTGTGCTAAAAAATTTCATCGCCATCGGCTCCGGTATTTTGGGTGGTAAAGGCATGGGAAAAAATATTCAGGCAATGCTCATCACACGAGGACTGACGGAAATCATACATCTCGGCAAGGCGATGGGAGCCAGCAGCCGCGCCTTCGTGGGCACCGCAGGCATCGGCGACTTGATAGCCACCGCCACCAGTCCTTCGAGCCGCAACTACAACTTCGGCTATCGGCTGGCGCAGGGCGAAACCGTAGAAAGCATCATCGGCTCTATGTCCGAACAAGCCGAAGGCGTGCGGACGCTCAAAATCATGCGCCAACTGGCACGCAACTACAAACTCCACGTCCCGATCACTCAAATGCTCTACAACGTAGTGTTTGAAAAATTTGATGTGGACAAAGCCTTGACTTATCTGATGAACTATCCCTACGCAGTAGATGTTGATTTTTTGTAAAAAAGTACCACTTCGTGACTGTAAAATTAAGAAGGAAGAAAAATAACGCGGTGATTGGTCGTAATTTAGCAGAAAAAATGAGTATTTTATTTTAGACACATTTCTTAATTATAAATCAATAACTTGAGTACTCCAAATCCCCCAAACATCAAGCAACTTGTGACTTTCAGGGCTTTTACGCTGAAATATACCGTTTGGATTGAAACCTTGCCAGCGTTTCGAAGCCAAAAATATCCGATTCTTCCGTTGGAGGTGTCAACATTCCGAATTGTGTGGATAGAACGTCGTCGTAGTAGTCGGCTTGTTGAAACAGATTTTGGAACAATTTTTCGCCACTTTCTGTATTCAAAAATCGGTCGTTCACGACCAAAGAAAGCACCACGTCCTGCCCCCGAATACTAAAAGTAAGCACCTCCAACACGTTATTTTGGCGAAGCAAATACTCATAAATCGGTTTGATATTCTCTTTGGGCAGCACGCCCAACGCCGCATCGCCCGTAATCAGACCCGTCTGCGGGTGGACACTCAAACTAATCGTGGCACTGCCCTGACGGATAAACCACTGGTTGGGTCCGAGCCTCGACAGTCGCACATCGTAGCCGATTTTGGTCAATATATTCTCTATCGTTTTCGAGATTCCCGTAGGCTCATACTCGGCGGCTTGCGAGGGAAGTTTTATTTTCGCTCCGCAATGCGGACAATACGCGCCGTCCTCCATTTTCTTTTCAAACACCAAATTCGTACACGACGAACATCGCGCGCCGATTTGTTGCTCGCTTTCAGCGAAAAACGATGCCAGCGTAGATTTCAAATAATCGGCAGGCAACGAAAAGCCGATGCTGTTCCCATTTTGGATAATAAAAGTGTTGATACCAATAATCTCGCCGTTCAGATTGAGCAACGGACCGCCGCTGTTCCCAGGATTGAGTGCCGCGTCGTGTTGAAGATATTGCAGATTGTTGATTTGGTGCATCGTATTGGAAATTATCCCTTTGGTCGCCGTATATTTTAGCCCAAAAGGATGCCCAACAGCAATCACAATATCGCCTTCGGCAACCTCGCCAGACGCTCCGAAGCTGCTCGGAGCCAGCGCAAGCTCGACAGGCGCACTCAAAAAAGCAAGGTCAAATTTTGGGTCAGAATACAATACCGTCGCCAACTGTCTGCCAAAAAAGCGACTTTCGACCACCACGTACCGATTGTCACGCACAACGTGGTCGTTGGTGACAATCAAAGTCGGTTGGTCGGGGACGGCGATGCAAAAGCCAGTACCTGTGCTGTACGGCGTAGCAATCTGGACAACGATTTCGCGATATTGCTCGATAATTTCTTTCATATTTTGCTTTACAAGAAAAATAAATTTTTTAATGAGTTACCCAGAATATTTTTTTACCAAAATATCAGGCAGCATTTTATGCAATATGAGTGTCTTTTCAGACGTGCCTTGTAGAAATTCAAGTTTTTGCAAAAATATCGTCTGGCGAAGCGAAAACTGTTTGAGTCTGGCGGAGCCGACGAGTA
>JAYWGG010000181.1:0-22234 GCA_043778415.1 Saprospiraceae bacterium | reverse complement strand
TGTCGGCTTGCGTGCCGACGTAAAACATGGACGAGAACGGGTCTTCTTTTTTCTGTGGCGTGCGATAGGCGGAGTACGCGGAGTACGCCAAGGCTTTGGATTCGCGAATGTCTTGAAAGACGACGCTGCCCATGCTGCCGCCATAATATTCGTTGAAAGCGCGCACTTTGGGCATCATTTTGGCATCGTAGGGCTGGTCGTTGCGGGTCATCATTATTTCGGCTTGCACCATGTCGTAATCTACGAAGTAAATCGTATTTTCGTCGGCTTTGGCGCGGTCATATTTTTTTTCTTTCGGCAGGTCTTTCAGCTTGTCGGGTGTTTTGTGCGCTTGCTGGAAGGTCGCCAAAGTTTTTTCTACCGAGCGCGGACCGTAGTAATAGACCTTGTGTTTGAAGGTCGGAAGCGACTTGATGATGTCCGTCAATTCTTTGGCTTTGATGAGTTTCATCTCGTCGTTGCTCATCACATCGTTGAACGGATTGACTTTGCCGTAGGTGGCGTAGCTGTCCATCGCTTCGCGAAAAATTGCGTCTTTGTTGAGGACTGCATCTTCGCGGGCTTTGATTTTTGCACCAACTAATTTGTCGAGTGCGGCTTGGTCGGCTTTGGGATTGTTGAGTAAGTCTTCGAGCAAAAGAAGTGCTTTGTCAAAATTTTCTTCCAAACCACTGAACTGCACATACACTTGGTCGTCGCTGCTGAACACGTCCAAATCCACCGCCAGCTTGTAGAGTTCTTTGTTGAACTCTTCGTTGCTCATCTTGGTAGTGCCGATAAGTTTCAAGTAATCTACTGCCAACGGCAATTTTTTATTGTGATTTTTTCCCATATCCAACACATAATATGCCGAAAACAGTCCGTTGATGGTGTTGGGGACATACCACATCGGCAAATTCTGTTTTACGTCGGCTTTTTTGATGTCCTTGCTGTAATCCAAAAACACAGGGCGCATGGACGGCGACGGATTATTGACGATGGTTTTCAAAAAATCTGACTGCGCGTCGCGATTGACTTCTACTGGGTGGATTTCTGGTTTTTCAACTTTTTCTACCGTTTTGTCCTCGCCAGTTTGCTTATAGACAACCGTATAATTGTTGCCAAACCACTTGTTGGCAAACTCTATCACGTCTTGTTTCGTGATTTTGCTCATGCGCTCGCTGCCGCGCAAATATTCCTCCCAAGGCTTTCCGACCACAAAAACGTCGTTGAGGACGAAAGCCATGTTTTGGGCGTTTTCTTGCTCTCTGATGCGATTGACTTTGAGATTGTTGATAGTTCCCTGAATCAAAGCGGCATCAAAATTTCCTTTTTTCAAGTTTTCGATTTCTTCCAAAATCAAATCTTTTGCCTGCGTCAGCGTCTGTCCCGCCAATGGGCGAGCCTGAAAAAACACAATGCCGTAGTCTTTTTGGAGAAAAGTAAAACCATTCGCTTCGAGCAATTTTTGTGATTTGACCAAATTTTTATCAATCAAACCGCTTTTTCCATTGTATAAAATTTGCCCCATCAAGTCTGCCATCACCGCATCTTTGGAGTTCGCGTCGGGCATCAAAAAACCAATCGCGACTTTCTCTTCGTCGGGACTCATCACTCGGATTTCTTCTGGCGCATAGCGCGGAGCTTCTGGCTCAAACTTGAAAGGCGGAACGGGTTTGGACTCCCATGCGCCGAGATACTTGTCTATCAACGCCACCGTCTGGCTGGCATCTATATCGCCCGTCAGAATCATCGCCATATTATTGGGAACATAATTGGCGTAAAAATATTTTTTTATTTCTTTCAAAGACGGATTTTTGAGATGTTCTATCGTCCCAATAGTTGTCTGCGTGCCGTAGGGGTGTTTTTTGAAAAGGCTGGCAAACATAGACTCAAAAATCTTGTTGTCGCCGTTGTCAAGCCCAATATTTTTTTCTTCATACACTGCCTCTAACTCCGTGTGGAAAAGTCGCAACACAGGGTTGCGCATTCGCTCGGCTTGGATTTGGAGGTATTTTTCGACATTGTTGGACGGCACATTTTCCATATAAGTCGTGTTCTCAAACGATGTGTAGGCGTTTGTTACCGTAGAGCCGATGTTGGACATCATTTTGTCGTACTCGTTGGCTATCGCCAATTTTGCTGCTACGCCCGAGATGGAGTCAATGCTGTGATAAATAGCTTTTCGCTCCGCTTTGTCCTTCGTGTGGTTGTAGTCTTCGTAGAGAGATTCGATGCGGTCGAGTTCGACTTTTTCCTTCGCGTAGTCGAGCGAGCCGAAGCGGTCAGTGCCTTTGAAAAGCATGTGTTCCAAGTAATGCGCCAAGCCAGTGTTGGTGGCGGGGTCATTTTTGCTGCCCGCTTTGGTCGTGAAAAGTGCCATGACGCGCGGCTCGAGGTGATTCTCACTGATGATGACCGTAAGACCGTTTTTGAGGGTGTAAAAACGAGTGTGGGTTGGGTCGTTTTCGACTTCCTGCCACGAAAATTTGCCGTCGGGCGAATTTTTTGTAGTCGTTTTGTAAGTACTTTGTGCGAATGTTGCGCAGCTGAGCAACAAACAAACTCCAAGCATGAGCGGAGCTAAAATCCTGTTTTTCATCATTTTAATTTGTGTTTATTTTAAAAAAAATTGGGAAACCAACGTCGCGTGAAAGACAAGTGACATTGTGAATAGTTGCATGACCACTCAAAGGTAAAAAATAGATTGGATTTTCCAAAATATAACAATCCCGATGCCTTTGCAAGCATCGGGTTGTTAATGAAAAACATAAAATTACCCCTATATCTTCGATACAGAATGTAGCACGAATGCTCGTTCTGACATTAAATCGGTATTATTTTTTGCACCAAAAAGGCACAAAATAATATAGAAATATTCTAAAAAGAATTTCCTATTGGGCGCATTTGCTACGCTGCTTGCTGCTGAATGGAGGACCGACGTAAGGAATCACGCTCGGGCTTCTCTCATAGTTTTACTGTTTAGTCGAAAATCTAAAACATTGTCTTCTTTGGAAAACTGCTGTGTGTTGTGTAGTAAATTTGCATTTGTTTTCCAAAAACCGCAACCGCTTTTTTCATCGCTGGTTACATTATAATTAATTCAAATATGTTGCCAACTTTTTCATTTTCGCAAAAAACATATAATTTTTTTTTATATGTTTTTTATAAAGTCCTGATTTTCAAATTATTAAACATTAAATAAAAAAATATTTTTTTTTAATATGGGTAAAAAATAATGGTATGTTTACTTTTGACACCTTCGTAATCCACAAAAATCAAGCTCCGGAAACGGAGGAAAAATGAAATCACAACTTTTTTTTGCCAAAGTTTCTCTGCATTTGAACAAAATAGGTCTGTTTGGTTGTTTGCGAAGTATTATTTTGTATTTTTATTTTCCAATTTATATTTTGAAAAAAAATTCTATTTTTTGGCTTTTTACGATGGCATGGCGCGATAGCCGTCGCCAACGCGGACGTTTGATGCTTTTTGTGTCTTCCATCGTGCTGGGCATTGCTGCTTTGGTGGCTATCAATTCGTTTTCTGCCAATTTGCAAAAAGACATCAACGGCGAAGCCAAAACGCTACTCGGTGCCGACCTGATGGCGGAGGGCAATCAACCGCCGCCGCCTAACTTGCAGGCAAACTTTGAGGCAATAGAAGGCGAAAAAGCGCGGACGGTTTCGTTTGTTTCGATGGTCTTTTTCCCAAAAAATGAAGGGACGAAATTGGCACAAATCGTGGCTTTGGAGGGTGGATTTCCGTTTTATGGGCAGCTTCAGACTTCGCCCGCCACAGCGCAACAGACGTTTCGGAGCGGCGCGAAAGCGTTGGTGGATAAGTCGCTGATGATGCAGTTTGGTTTGGAGGTCGGCGATTCGGTCAAAATCGGAGAGATTACCTACTTCATCGAGGGCAAACTCGAGTCTGCGCCCGGTCGCGCGGGCATCGCGTCGGCAGTTGCGCCTGCGATTTATGTGCCGCTGGCGACGCTCGAAGCGACTGGTTTGGTACAGAAAGGCAGCCGGATTACCTACCAATATGCGTTCAAGACCGCCGAAAATACGGACGGATTGCTCAAAAAGCTCAAACCCGCCGCCGATGCCGCCACTTACACCATAGACTCGGTGGAGTCGCGTAAAGAAACGCTCGGCAACGCATTCGGCAATATGCGCAATTTTCTCAATTTGGTCGCTTTTGTTGCTCTTTTGTTGGGCTGCATCGGAGTCGCCAGTGCCGTCCATATTTATGTAAAAGATAAATTGGCTTCGGTGGCGGTACTGCGCTGTTTGGGGGCGAGCGGTCGGCAGGCATTTTTGATTTATTTAATCCAAATCGGTACGATGGGCTTGTTGGGCGCGATGGCGGGCGCGGCGTTAGGGAGTATTTTACAGAAAGTTCTTCCGTTGGTATTAGGTGATTTTTTGCCTGTCCAAAATATTTCTACCGACCTTTCATTTATTGCCATAATTCAAGGGGTTGTGACAGGGTTTTTAGTGTCTGTATTGTTTGCGTTGATTCCTTTGCTCGACATTCGGCACATTTCTCCGCTGCACACGCTCCGAGCTTCTTTTGAAGAAAAAACAAATATATTCGACCTATGGAAGTGGGTAGTTTATGCGATGATTGCCTTTTTGGTCGTCGGTTTTGCGTGGGTTCAGACTCGAAGTTTTGCGGCAGCTTTGTCGTTTGTGTTGGGCATTGCGCTTGCGCTTTTGCTTCTCGTCGGAGTGGCTCGTTTGCTGATGTTTTTGCTCCGCAAATATTTTCCAGCGCATTTGGATTATGTTTGGCGGCAGGGCATTGCCAACCTCTATCGCCCTAACAATCAGACACTTACGTTGATGACTTCTATCGGATTGGGGACTATGCTCATCGCGACGCTGTTTTTTATCCAAAATTTGCTGCTCCAACAGGTCGAGCTTTCGGGGAGTGGAAAACAGCCCAACACGATACTTTTTGACATACAAAGTTCTCAAATACAAGGAGTTGCGCAGACGGTGCGCAATGCGGGACTTCCAGTTTTGCAGCAAGTTCCTATCGTTACGATGCGATTGGAAAAGATAAATGAGGAAACGAAAACAGATTTTTATGCGGACAGTACGCGCCACGAAAGCGTCCCCGAGTGGGTTTTTGACCGTGAATATCGCTGCACCTATCGCGATACGTTGATTGACACCGAAAAAATCATGGAAGGCAGCTGGCACGGCGGTCTTGCGCCGCGCACCGACGGCATCGTGAATGTGTCGTTAGCCGACCGAGTAGCGAAAGCGATGAACGCCAAAATTGGTATGCGCTTGCTTTTCAATGTGCAAGGAACTCCTGTGGAGGCGGAGGTCAGCAGCATCAGAAAGGTGGATTTTAACAGAGTACAGACCAATTTTTTTGTTGTTTTTCCGAATGGTATTTTAGAAAAAGCACCACAATTTCATGTGATAGTCACCCGAGCAGATTCGGCTGCTCAATCGGCAAATTTTCAAAAAATATTGGTCAAAAACTTCCCCAACGTCAGCATTATTGACCTCACCCAAATCCTAAAAACCGCCGATAGCGTGCTGGGAAAAGTATCTTTTGTGATTCGTTTTATGGCTTTGTTTAGTATTTTGACTGGTTTTGTGGTGCTGGCGAGTTCCATTGCTTTGAGCCGCAGCCAACGGATTCGGGAGAGTGTTTTGCTTCGAACGCTGGGCGCGAGTCGGCGACAAATACGGCGCATCAGCGCATTAGAATACTTTATTTTGGGTGCTTTGGCGGCGGCGACTGGTCTGCTGCTATCGGTATTGGGTGCGTGGGCGTTGGCGCGGTTTGCATTTCAGGTGCCGTTTTCGCCGAATTTTGTGATGCCTCTGGCGGTCTTTTTTGGAGTCGCGCTGCTCACGTTGCTCATCGGATTGCTCAATACGCGCTCGGTGCTGAACAGTACGCCGTTGGAAGTTCTTCGGTCTGAAACATAAAAAAAGAGAACCTCTTTTGGAGGCTCCCTTCTCTACCATGAAAACTAAAATCGAAATATCTTAAAGATAACTTTTTTGAATAAAAATCTGAATTATCTGATTTCAGTGACAAATGTACTACCTTTTTGTGTATATTTTACACAAAAAGAATTTATTTTTTTAATAAAATGAAAAATAAAGTTGGTGAGCGCAAAAATGTGACATGGTTACTGCCTAATTTTATGAAATTTAGTCAATAAAATGCAAAGATTATTACTTTTTTTTGTGACATGGAAAAATTGTCATGTTTTTGGCAATTTTTTTATTTTTTTTACCTAAAATACATCAAAATCCCTCCAAAAAGCGTGATGAGCGCAATCAAGACACTTGCCATCTGGATAGAACGTTGCAAAAATCCGACGAATGTAAGAATATTTTCGCGCTGTGCGGGGTGCTTGGAGATGATTTCGTCCTCCATTTTTTGGCGGTCGAATAGGTGTACGGCTTCAAAGTCCACCCTATTTTGTACCAAGATTCGGTAGGCTTTTAGGACTTTCATACGAAAATACAAATTGACGAAAAGCATCGCCAAGAACAAACCGATGACGGTGGAAACTAAAAATATGTACATAAAAAAGTTACTTGAACGTTAAAATTTTCTGTCCTCAAACCTGCATCACGCCGACGTTGAATTTTTCTACGGGCGCATTGTTGGCGGCTTCTATGCCCATCGAAATCCAACGCCGAGTTTCGAGCGGGTCAATAATGGCATCTACCCAGAGGCGCGAAGCGGCGTAGTAGGGCGTAGTTTGTTGGTCGTAGCGATTTTTTATTTCTTCAAAAAGGCGATTTTCTTCCTCCTTGTCGGGCTGCTGGTTTTTGTTTTTGAGCGTAGCTACTTGTATTTGCGTCAGGACTTTTGCGGCTTGCGCGCCACCCATTACGGCGATTTTGGCGGTGGGCCAAGCGACAATCAGGCGAGGGTCGTAGGCTTTTCCGCACATTGCGTAGTTGCCGGCACCGTAAGAGTTGCCCATTACGACCGTGAATTTTGGCACGGTGGAGTTGGCTACGGCATTGACCATTTTTGCGCCGTCTTTAATGATGCCGCCGTGTTCGGAGCGCGAGCCGACCATGAACCCTGTCACATCGTGCAAAAAAACGAGCGGAATTTTTTTCTGATTGCAATTCATAATAAACCGCGTCGCTTTGTCGGCACTGTCCGAATAAATCACGCCTCCAAACTGCATTTCACCTTTGGCAGACTTTACGACTTGCCGATTATTGACCACGATGCCGACCGCCCAGCCGTCTATCCGAGCGTAGGCGCAGACGATGGTTTTTCCGTAACCCTCTTTATAAAAAGTCAGCTCCGAATTATCCACCAGACACTTCAGCAAAGCGACCGTATCATACGGTTTGGTAGGGTTTTCGGGAAAAATCTGGTAGATATTTTTCTGATTTTCGGTCGGCAACGCAGGCGCAGCTCGGCTAAAACCTGCCGACTCGAAGCGACCAAATTTATCCACCAAATTTTTTATAGTGTCCAGGCAAGTTTTGTCATCGGGCATTTTGTAGTCCGTAATGCCCGAAATATTGCTCTGCGTATGCGCGCCGCCGAGCGTTTCTTTGTCCACATCTTCGCCGATGGCGGCTTTGACGAGATAGGGTCCGGCAAGAAAAATAGACCCTGTGTTTTCGACAATCAACGCCTCGTCGCTCATAATCGGCAAATACGCTCCGCCCGCCACACAGCTGCCCATGATGGCGGCAATCTGCGGTATTCCTGCGCTCGACATTTTGGCGTTGTTGCGAAACATTCGTCCAAAATGTTCTTTATCGGGAAAAATTTCGTCTTGCATCGGTAAAAAAACTCCTGCACTGTCCACCAAATAAATGGTTGGAAGTCGATTTTCCATTGCGATTTCCTGTGCGCGCAGGTTTTTTTTGCCCGTAATCGGAAACCACGCACCTGCTTTTACGGTCGCGTCGTTGGCAATAATCATACACTGCCGTCCGCGCACGTAGCCGATGCCCGCCACTACGCCGCCGGCTGGACAGCCACCGTGTTCGGCGTACATTTCGTAGCCTGCGAAAGCACCGATTTCGAGGAACGGAGTACCATCGTCAGTCAAATATTCGATTCGCTCGCGAGCGGTTAGCTTGCCGTCTTGGTGTTGCTTTTCGATTTTAGCCTTTCCGCCGCCGAGATAAATTTGCTCCAATCGTCGGCGCATCAGAGAAGTGGAGAGTTTGAGAGCGTCCTCGTTGGCGTTTTGTTCGAGCGCGGTTGCAGTCATATTTTTTTGAAATATTGATAAATTAATTGGACAAAAATAGGATTTTTTTGCTCGCTGCAAAAATTTTATCGTGTTAGAAATGTATCTAAAATAAACTACTCATTTTTTCTGCTCAATTACAACCAATCACTGCGTAATTATTGATTGAATTGATTGGAAAAATTAATTACCTTATTTTTTCCTCATTCCTAAATCTACTTATTGCCTGAAGACAAAAGACTTTTGTTGGCTGAAATATTATAATTTGGCAATAAAATAATTCAAAAAATTATGACTTCCATGAATGAAAAGTAGCAATCAAAAGGCATAATTTACGACAAATCAAATCACTATTGCACTAAATTGGTGGGGAGGCGAAGCTGTTGGGTCAAATTTTGCCACTTATTTCGACCGAAATAGATAATTTTATAGAATTTTTTCAGGCGGCTGTACCATTGAAGAACTTGGCACTCAAAAGCTAATAACGTCGCTTTACTGCAGCGCAATCTGCGACCGCTTCAGCACTGCCGAAAGGCTGCTTTCTATATTTCGATAGTAGATGTAAGTGCGAAGATTTACTTTTTTTACCACAAATTCGGCACTCGCTCGCGCATAAAAATCGGCATCGGCAGCATACATATTTTTGAATACCAATTTTTCAAAAACCTCTCTTCTTCCAAACAAGGTAGCGAACAAAATACAGTCATCTACATGGATATCCGTCTGGTGGTCGTCCTTATCTGGCACATAAAAATCCACGTGGCTGTTCGTAATTGTTTCTGTAATAGAGGATATCAAGTCGGCTGAGTCCATTTCATTCATACACGCCGCCAAGTGGTTGATTTTATACTCATCGTCAGAGTCAATAATGGCGATGTATTTTCCAGCGCTGAGTCGTATCGCCCTGTTGATGGATTGCGATTGCCCGCAGTTTTGGTGCTTCACATAAGTTATTTTGGACGAATGTAAGTCGCAATACTCCAATATTTTTTTACTCAGCGCGCCGTCGCTGCCGTCGTCCACGAGTATCAATTCAAAATACTGGAAGGTCTGACCAAGCACCGAGTCGATGGCTCGCTTTACCAACCTAAAATCTGTGTTGTACACTGCCATAAGCACGCTTACAGCTACTTGTGATGTCCGCAAAATAATAAACTAATTTATATTGTTAAAAAAGCAGCGGCAAAAGTACAAAAATCCAAGCTAAATACCACAGATTTCCAACTTTACTTTTGTGTTAATAAATAAAATATTGTTACGTTTTTTTGATATTCCAAATTGACTGAAAAAGCGACCTATTTTCAAGAAACACATTTCGATATTCGATATTCAACATTTCAATATTCGATATTCCTTGTTCAACATTCAATATTTTATCTAAAAAATACATAAAATAAAGAAATTTTAAGCAAAATACAACTTCTCAACTCCAAAAAAGCCGCATCACGCACAGAGGTTTTGTATCACTTTTTATTTTTTTCCTAAAAAACTGTGTAACTTTGCCGCATGGAATACAACGAACCGAAAAAGCCTTTCCAAAGCCGCAACAGCAGCGACAAACACGAGCAACGCTCTGACAGTTTTTTTGAAAATAAAGGCGACGACAGCAAGCCGAAGCCAAAAAGTCGCCCACGAAGATTCGACGACCGACCGCCACAGCGACCGCCGATGGAAGAAACTCGCAAACCGCAAAATATCGACGGCGACGCTCCCCCACGACTTTCCTCCGAAAAAAGCCGCCCGCGAATCCAGCCCGCACCGCCGAGCGACTTCCAAAAACCCGACCGCCGCTACGACAAGCGCGTGCCGAGCAGTCAGCCCATGCCACCAAACGACCGGTTCAATGCTCCACGACCGTTTTTTCAGGATAGAGGGCGGCGCATGGACGCACCCGTAAAGTTCGAAATCAAAGCACTACACCCAAATTTGCAGGTATTGGTCGCCACTTCGCTGCACGGTATGGAGGAAGTTTTGGCAGAAGAATTGTTCAACTTGGGCGCGAAAAATATCAAAATTCTCAAGCGAGCGGTACAGTTTGAGGGCGACCAACGCACACTTTACCGCGCCAATCTCGAGCTTCGGACGGCGGTTCGCGTCCTGATTCCTATTGCAGCCTACGGCAATGTGCGCTCCGAAGACCAGCTTTACGAGGTCGTCCGAGCGGTAGATTGGTCGGCGTATATCAATGTCAAACAGACGCTGGCGGTAGATGCGGTCACGGCGGGCGAGTTCTTTCGCCACTCAAAATTCGCGTCCTTGAAGACCAAAGATGCGATAGTGGACCAGTTTCGGGACAAATTCGGCGTGCGCCCCAATATCCAACTCAATACGCCGTCGCTGCGCGTCCACGTTTTCATCAACGAAGATGTGGTCGAAATTTCGCTCGATGCAGCAGGCGATTCGCTCCACAAACGCGGCTATCGGACAGAAGTACTCGAAGCACCCATCAACGAAGTGTTGGCGGCAGGAATGTTGCTGATGGCAGGCTGGGACGGCTCCAAGAATCTGATAGACCCGATGTGTGGCTCCGGCACTTTGCTCATGGAAGCCGCTCTGATTGCACGCAATATTCCGCCACAATTCAAGCGCACTTTTTTTGGTTTTCATCAATGGAAAGATTTTGACTCGACCCTTTGGGCGGACGTAGTGGAGGCTTCCAAAGCCGCAGAAAGACCATTTGAACATAAAATATTGGGTTCGGATAAACATTTTCAGGCGATTGGCGTTGCAGAAAGAAACCTTTTATCTTCCGAACTGACGGAAACGATACAAATAGAGCGCAAGGAATTTGAAAAACTAACGCCACCCGACGGAGCCGGAATGTTGATAATGAACCCGCCCTACGACGAGCGATTGGAGAGCGACGACATCAAATCCCTCTACAAAATGATTGGAGAGCGGTTCAAAAAAGCCTTTATGGGCTACGACGCGTGGCTGATTTCGTCCAATATGGAAGCCGTCCACAGCATCGGACTTCACGCTTCGCGGAAAGTCCAGCTTTTCAACGGCTCGCTCGAATGTCGTTTTTTGAAGTACGAAATGTATGAAGGCAGTAAAAAAAGTATTCAGGAATGAAGAAAAAATGAGTAATTTATTTTAGACACGTTCCTTAAACAAACGATAGTTTTTCGACCATGAGAATAGCAATTATTGGAGCAGGAGTTGGCGGATTGGCTACGGCGGCGCGGCTTTCGGCGCGCGGCGACAGCGTGACCGTCTATGAGTCTAACAGCTATTTTGGTGGAAAATTGTCAGAATTTTGGCAAGGAAAATACCGTTTTGATGCAGGTCCGTCGCTCTTTACGATGCCGCATTATGTAGCGTCCGTTTTTGAAGCCGCAGGCGAAGACATCACACAACATTTTGATTATCAACGACTTGACACACTTTGTCATTATTTTTGGGACGACCAGACATCGCTCCGAGCTTTCGCCGACAAAACAAAATTTGCGGACGAGGTGAAAACTCAACTCGGCGTGTCGGCAGAAAGTGTTCTCCAGACGCTGGCAGAAAGCGAGCGCAAATACCATTTGAGCGGCACTATTTTTTTGGAAAATTCTTTGCAAAAAATCTCTACTTGGCTCAACCAAAAAGTTTGGAAAGCCGTCCGCAGCAGCCATACTTTGGATATTTTTAGTACCATGAACGCCACCAACGAGCGGCTGCTTCGCCACCCCAAACTCGTCCAACTCTTCAACCGCTACGCCACTTACAACGGCTCCAATCCATACCGCGCGTCGGGGATTCTGAATATTATCCCACACTTTGAGTACGGTTTTGGCGCATTTATTCCCCGTCGGGGAATGTTTGATATTTCGCGGAGCTTGTTCGAGTTGGCAAAAAGGAAAGGTGCTATTTTTCAATTCAATCAAAAAATTGACGAAATTATCGTCGAAAATTCGACCGCCACAGGCATTGTTTCCGAAGGCAAAACCATTGATTATGACTTGGTGGTGAGCAATATGGACGTTTTCTATACCTACAAAAAACTGCTGCCCCACGAGCCGCACCCCGAAAAAACGCTTTCGCAAGCGAAATCTACTTCCGCACTTATTTTTTATTGGGGAATGCGGGCAGAATTTGCCCAACTCGACTTGCACAATATTTTTTTTAGCAACGATTATCGCCACGAATTTGACTGCTTGGAGCGCGGCGAAGTAAGCGACGACCCAACCGTCTATGTCAATATCACTAAAAAATACTGCCCTGCCGACGCACCCGACGGCTGCGAAAACTGGTTCGTGATGGTCAATGTGCCACACAATTCGGGACAAAATTGGGACGAAATGACCGCAAAAATTAGAGGTAAAATTATCCAAAAGCTGTCCAAAATTCTAAAAATAGACCTCGAACCACTCATCGAAAACGAAAGTACGCTCGACCCGCGCAGCATCGAAAGCCGCACCTCGTCCCATCTCGGCGCGCTCTACGGCACGAGTTCCAACAACCGAATGGCAGCTTTTTTGCGCCACTCCAATCGCTCCAAAACCGTCAAAAATTTGTACTTTTGCGGCGGTAGCGTTCACCCAGGCGGCGGAATCCCGCTCTGCCTGCTGTCCGCAAAAATCGTATCTGAACTCATCGAAGAAAATATTTCGCAACGAAAAGCCAGCTTCTGACGTTCTACACTTTGGACATGGCAATAAAAAACACTCAACTCTCTATTTTTATCTTGGCGGTGCTGCACGTCGTCGGCTGGCTCGGCATTTATTGTGCTTGGCACTCCGATTTTGTGCTGCTCACGCCCGTCAATTTGTTGATTTGCCTCGCCATAGTGCTGCTTCATCACCCAAATTGGTCGGTCGCCACACTGCTCACTTTGATTTTTGTAGCTGTTGGCGGCTGGGCATTGGAGGTTTATGGTGTCACAACTGGCGCGCTATTTGGCGATTATCACTACGGGCGAACCCTCGGCTGGCAATACCGAAGCGTCCCGTTGGCAATGGCAATCAACTGGGTAAGCACGATTTATTGTACGGGAGTTTTGGTCAATCACGGGTTTGAGCGGTGGCATATAGTCCTCAAATCGGTCATCGGAGCCGCCGCGACGGTCAGTTTGGACGTTCTCATAGAGCCGATTGCGATGCGATACGACTTTTGGCAGTGGAAAAATAATTTTGTCCCCGCTCAAAATTACTACGCTTGGGGCATTATTTCGTTTGGTTTTTTACTCATTTTCAATCTTTTTCAGGGAAAAATAAAGAACAAAGTTGCCGTAGCATTGTTGATATTGCAGTTTCTGTTTTTTGCAGCTTTGATTTGGTAAAAAAGAATTTGCGAAGCGACAAAAATAACTGTTGAATCTTACAAAATCAAAAAATTATGACCGTACTTTTTTATATCTTTGTTACTTTAGCGACCGCCGCCACGATGGAATTTGTGGCTTGGTCGGCGCACAAATACCTGATGCACGGCGCACTGTGGAATTGGCACGAAGACCACCACAAACCAATCCACCAAAAACACGGTTTTTTTGAGAAAAATGACCGCTTTTTCTTGGTTTTTGCTGTTCCGAGCGCGATTTCGTACATTATTGGCTCCGCCACTGACCATTTTTGGTTGTTCTTTGTCGGCGTTGGTATTTCGGTTTATGGACTCATTTATTTTCTTATCCACGACGTGTATATTCACCAACGGTTCAAGTGGTTTCGGCAGTTGGATAGCAAATATTCGCGCGCTATCCTCCGCGCACACGGCGCGCACCACGCCCGACACACCAAGGAAGACTGCGAATCTTTCGGATTGCTGGTAGTAGATGACAAGTTTTTTAAGAAGCGCAGCGAGCGATAAAAAATTAAAATGCAGATTTTGTGATAATAGCCAATCCCATATATGACGTAGTTTTTAAGTATCTTTTGGAAGATATAGAAATTGCTTGCGAGCTGCTTTCGGTAATATTGGGGGAAGAAGTCATCGAGTTGAACCTAAAACCGCAGGAAACTACTACCGAAAATACAGGCAGTTTGAGTATTTTGAGGTTTGATTTCAAGGCAGTAATAAAGACAAAGTCGGGAGAAATAAAAAAAGTGTTGATTGAGTTGCAAAAAGCCAAACAGGTTTTTGATGTGATGCGTTTTAGGCGGTATTTGGGCGACAACTACAAAAAAGAAGACACGATTTTGGACGGTAAAGGAAAACCTATAAAAGCTCCTCTGCCGATTGTCACCATTTATTTTTTAGGATTTCCTTTGGATTTTATCAAAAATGCGGTCGTAAAAATCAATCGCGATTACCGTGATGTGGTGACCAACGAAATATTAGAAGTCAAAGAAGATTTTGCGGAATTGCTCACGCACGACTGCTATTTGATACAACTGCGGCTGCTGGCAGGCAAATCAAGAACCAGACTCGAAAAAGTATTGCAAGTGTTTAGCCCCGAGTTCGCTACGGAAGATAGTCACCAGTTGGATTTTCGGGGCGACTTGGGCGAGCCGTTGGTTCAAAAAATGGTAGCACGCTTGGAAAGAGCAGTATCAAACGAAGAAATGCGTGAAAAAATGGACGTGGAAGACGAAATTAGCCGAATCTTTGAACGCGAACTAACAAAATTAGCTACCGAAAAAGACAACATTATCGCCCTAAAAGATCAAGAATTATATGCTAAAAACTCCGAATTAGACGCAGAACGACGGAAATCCGATGAACTTCTGAAAGAATTAGAAAAACTCCGCACCCAACGAAACTAACAAAATACAGCGAGTTTACTATTTTTCAGCTCTCACATCGTAACCCGCTTTGCGCAGCAAAGCGACTACGCCCGCAGCACCGCCCAAATGACCCGCTCCGACCGCAAAAAAGCAAGGTTTTTCGGACATCATTTTTTCCATAGTGGCTATCCACGCCTTGTTGCGGCGCACGAGCAACAAACCCTCGAAAGCCGCCATTCCCGTCTGGTCATCGCCGAATACTTTTTGCATCGCGTTGATGTCTTGTTTTTTGTAGAGTTCGACCATTTTTTTGTACTCGTCGTCGCCCGAACTTTTTGATTTAAGCCCGTCTATCAGCATTTTTGCTTGCGTTTTGTACGGAATACTGTCGAAAACACTCATCTGAAAGTCAATGGTTTCCAAGCCTTTGATGGTCTTGTTTTGCATCTGCGCCAGTTGCATCAGTTCTACTTCGTAGCTTTTCATATCGTCCACATTCATGCCCTCGTCGGCTGGCATTGGCTTGCCGTCGCCGACCATCATAGCACTCAAAAACATCGGCTTCATGCGCTCAAACATCGCCAACGGCATTTTCATTTTCTCAAATTCCGCCTGCACCAACTCATAATCGGCGGGCGACACCAAGTCTTTCAACGTCGAATCTCCTCGCATCATTGACTTCATCAGAAGCCCAATCGCTGCCGACTCGTCCGTCATTTCTTCCATATTTACCTCAAAAACTATCTGCTTGCAATCCTTAAAAGTCTTATCAACATTCGGCGGAATCCGAAAATCCGCCTTTGGTATCAAATGTATCGTCCCAAAAAGATACGAATTTTGCTTCAATCCGTTGCCCGTGATTTTCCACAACAGAGCGTTCTCAATAGCTGGCATTTCTGACTTCACAGCCCCACTCACGGCTGGACTTTGCGCTTGTAGCAACCCAACGACAGTCGCCAAAAACAGCGTTATTATATTTTTTTTCATAATATTATTTTCTAAAAAATAAAAAAATTGCCCTTAATTATTGTTATCAAAATCTTCTATTATCCCCAAAAATAGACAAATGAGGTCGAAATAATCCAATACAAAATCGTAGCTGACATTAGAACGAAAAATAGACGGCTCTAATATCCCACTCGACCCGCCGACCCCAACATAAATCGTACTTCCGACAAAGGACAGATAAATTTCATTGCCCGCACGCTCCCGAAATTGTAAGATGGCACGGCGAATTTCAGGCGAAAGCAACGACGCAACAGGCGTTCCCGACGTAGCAAAAGTGGCAAATACTTCCGAAAAAACCAAATCTCGAAGTTCGTTGCTCACTTCTTCGCCGTCATCGGCAACAAAATTTCTGATGCTCCGGCTCAAATACTGACGGTTGGCACGCGGCACGACGAGAATCTCGCCGTAGAGCGGTCGCCCCCAGTCGGCATAAAAAAAAACGCCCCGAAATATAGTTTTGAAGCCACTGCGCACCGAAGACGGCTCGCGCACCCAAAGCTCCGAGCCTTCAAATCGGAGTTCACCGACCATGCCCGCCAGCAAATCCTCGCCCCGAAACGAAACTTCGTCGGCATAAAAAATCTTGCTCTGATTGAATTTTTTTTGTGAAATACTCCGCTTTGGGTGGTACGTCAGATGCTGATAGCCGGAAGTTTTATCCTCCAGAAACGACAAAATATGCCGCACAATGCGGGGCTTGAAATCTGTTTTGAATCGCTGTATCTTGTGACTGCACTGCGAAAAATAAAAGACCAACGGCAGCAGAAGTACCACCGTGAGCGGAAAAATATCGAAATACAACTGCACGAAAATCACGCCGACCGACAGAAAAACAAAGCCACCCAACCACCACAGTAGTTGCAGCCGTTCATTTTCTAAACGAATAAGCTCCGGACGGACGGTGTGATTGTAAAAAATCCGAAAATCAGGAAGCAGATGCTGCATAAAGAGTGAGGAAAAATATACTTAATCCAACTTCAAAACATCTAAAAATGCTTTTTGCGGGACTTCTACGTTACCGATTTGACGCATTTTCTTCTTTCCTTCTTTTTGTTTCTCCAAAAGTTTGCGCTTGCGCGAAATATCTCCACCATAACACTTGGCGGTCACGTCTTTGCGGAGGGCAGAAATCGTTTCGCGAGCGATGATTTTGGCTCCGACGGCGGCTTGGATAGCGATGACGAACTGTTGGCGCGGCAACAAGTCTTTGAGCTTGGAACAAATTTTTCTGCCCAACGCTTCGGCTTTGGAGCGGTGAACGAGTGCTGAAAGTGCATCTACATTGTCGCCGTTGAGCTTGATGTCCATGCGCACCAAGTCCGTTTCGCGGTAGTCGAGTGGCGCGTAATCGAAAGACGCATAGCCACGCGTCAAGGATTTCAGACGGTCATAAAAGTCGAAAACTATCTCCGCCAACGGAAGGTGAAAAGTCATTTCCACACGAGTGGTAGTAAGATAAGATTGTTTGATAAGGTTGCCGCGTTTGTCCATGCAGAGGTTCATTATCGCACCGATGTACTCGGGTTTGGTAATAATTTGCGCACTAATAAACGGCTCTTTGACATACTCCAAAGACGATGGCTCTGGGAACTCACTCGGCGTATTGATGATAAATTCTTTTGCGTCGGTTTTCATAGACTTGCCGCGATACGACACGTTTGGCACGGTCGTAATCACGTCCTGATTGAACTCTCGAGAGAGCCGCTCTTGGATAATTTCGAGGTGCAACATTCCCAAAAAGCCGCAACGGAAGCCGAAGCCGAGCGCGGTGGAGGTTTCGGTTTCGAACACAAGCGATGCGTCGTTGAGCTGTAGTTTTTCCAAACTATCGCGCAAATCCTCAAAGTCGTCGTTGTCTATCGGAAAAATTCCCGCAAAAACCATAGGTTTCACTTCCTCAAATCCGTTGATGTAGCCTACGCAGGGATTTGCGACGGACGTAATCGTGTCGCCAACTTTTATTTCTTTGGATACTTTCAAACCCGTAATCATATAGCCTACGTTGCCCGCCGAAAGCTCGGGTTTTGGCACTTGTGTCATCTGCAAAACGCCGATTTCGTCGGCGTTGTATTCCTTTCCAGTATTGACGAAACGGACGCGCTCCCCTTTTTTCATCGTACCATTTACGATTTTAAAATACGTTATGATGCCGCGAAAAGAATTGAAGACCGAATCAAAAATAAGAGCTTGAAGCGGTGCTTTGGGGTCGCCTTTTGGCGGCGGAATACGTCGCACCACTTCCGACAAAATCTCGTGTACGCCTACGCCCGTGCGCCCACTGGCGAGCAAAATATCTTCCTTTTTGCAGCCGATAAGGTCAATAATTTGGTCGCTTACGCCGTCAATATCGGCAGCGTCCATGTCTATTTTGTTGAGGACGGGAATGATTTCGAGGTCGTGTTCGATAGCGAGATAAAGGTTGCTAATCGTTTGAGCCTGAATACCTTGCGTAGCATCTACCAGCAGCAGCGCGCCTTCGCAAGCAGCGATGGAGCGCGACACTTCGTAAGAAAAATCGACGTGACCGGGCGTATCAATCATGTTGAACGTGTAGGTGGTGTCGTCAGCCAAATGCTTGTAATACATCTGGATAGCGTGGCTTTTGATGGTAATGCCTTTCTCACGTTCCAAATCCATATCGTCGAGTGCTTGGTCTTGCATATCGCGTTTGGAGATGGTGTTCGTGTATTCCAACAGACGGTCGGAAAGCGTGCTTTTTCCGTGGTCAATGTGAGCGATGACGCAAAAATTTCGGATATTCTTCATGTCGCAAAGATAGTTAAAAAGGCTAAAAACAGCAATGGGTCGCAAAAAGTTTTCAGAATCCTATTTTTACTTTTTTTTCTCCCACGCCCACGCGCTGCGCATGATGTCTTCGATGTTGCGCTGCGGCTGCCAGCCGAGCAATGTAGCGGCTTTTTGGTAGTCCGAATAAATCGCCATCACGTCGCCGTCGCGCCGACCGCCGAGCTGGTAGTTGGGGCGTATTCCCGTTGTTTTCTCAAACGCTGCGATAGCCTCTAACACCGTCACTCCTTCGCCGATGCCTGCGTTGAATATTTCGCAGTTGTTGGCTGATTTTTCGCTCCGCAAAAACTCTAATGCCTTCAAATGTGCGTTGGCAAGATCCATGACGTGAATGTAATCACGCACGCAAGAGCCGTCGCGGGTCGGATAATCTGTTCCAAAAACGGTAAAAGAATTGCGTTTTCCAATCGCCGTTTCGGTGATAATGGGAACTAAATTATTGGCAGCGTTGCGCGGAGATTCGCCGATGAGCGCGCTTTCGTGCGCACCTGCGGGATTGAAATAGCGCAGCAAAATAGAGCGAAAATCCGGATAGCGTCGCGAAAAATCTACGATAATCTGTTCGCCCATTTGCTTGGTGCGCGCATAAGGCGACTCCGCTTCTTGCCACTTGGTGGTTTCTACGACGGGCAGCTCGCTCACATTTCCATACACAGAGCAAGAGGAGGAAAAAATCAGATTTTTGACCCCAAACTCTACCATACAGCGCAAAATATGCAGCAAACTCATCAAATTATTTTCAAAATAAAACAAAGGCTGCTCCACAGAATCTCCCACACTTTTGAGCGCGGCGAAATGAATAATACCCGAAATATCTGGATTTTCGACAAAAATTTGTTGCGTATCTTTCCAGTTACACAAATCTACTGCGTAATTTTTGACTTTCTTTCCCGCAATCGCTCGGATACCGTCCAGCACCGATTCGTCCGAATTGCTCCAATTATCTACCGAAATAACTTCGTAGCCGTTTTCAATCAGTTCGACCAGCGTATGGCTGCCGATGTAGCCGCAGCCGCCAGTGACGAGGATTTTTTTCATTTATTTTTTTCTTTGTTCAAAAAATTGTAGCAACTGCCGTATGTAAGGTTTGTCGGTGTCGAGCTGCAAGGTATCTGCGCCGCACTGCTTGAACGTAGTTACAAATTTTTTATTTTGCAATAAAAACTGCTCCGCAAAAGCTGCTCGCACGACAGCCGACTGCGTATCAATCCACTGTTCGTCGCCTGTTTCGGCATCGAAAGTGCGCAACAGACCGACTTTGGGCAACTCTTTTTCGCGTAAGTCGGTTACTTGGATTCCAATCAAATCGTGCCGTCGAGCAGTGACCCGCAAAGAATTGTCGTAGTCCGCCCCGACTTGGACGAAGTCGGAAAGTACGAAAGTTGTGCAGCGTTTTTTTAGTACATTGTTGAGGAAGCGAAAAGCGGTGCCGAGTTCGGTTTTTTTGCCTTGCGGCGAAAAGTGAACCAACTCTCTGATGAGTAAAAGAATGTGCTGGCGACCTTTTTCGGGGGGGATAAATTTTTCGATGCGGTCGGAGAATAAAATCAGCCCAACTTTGTCATTGTTGGCGATAGCCGAGAACGCGACTACGGCGCAAAGCTCCGTAATGAGTTCATTTTTAGCGACTTGCGTGCTTCCAAAAAAGACGGACGGACTCACATCTACGAGCAGCATGACCGTCAGCTCGCGCTCTTCTTCAAACACTTTGACGTGCGGCTCGCCTGTGCGCGCCGTCACATTCCAGTCAATATTGCGCACATCGTCGCCGAATTGGTAGCTCCGCACCTCACTGAACGACATTCCGCGCCCTTTGAAAGCACTGTGGTAGCCGCCCGAAAAGAGTTGCTGGCTCAGCCCTTTGGTTTTGATTTCGATTTTTCGTACTTTGCGTAACAGTTCAGCCGTGTCCATCAAATTTTTTTTATTTTTCATTCATTAGGAACGCATCTAAAATAAACTACTTATTTTTCTTCATTCCTTAATAATTGCGTGCGGCATTTTCATTCTTCAATTATATTCCAATGCCCAGCTTTGTCGCTTCCGATGCGTTTTATGATGCTTTGTGATTTGAGTTCCTTTATCTTCCTTTTGGCGGTGCTTAAACTTATGTTCAGCCGCTCGCCGATTTCGCTTGCTTTTGTTCTGTTATTCTGTTTTATCAAACTAAATACAGTGTCATTTACAGTGTCATTTTTTGATTTTACAGTGTCATTTTGCGTTTTTACAGTGTCAGAAAAAGGTTGTTGGTAGCTTGAATGTTTTTGGCTTGTAGTTTTTATTTCAAACAGTTAGGGAGCATCGCCAAAAAAGGAACGCATTTTGAGTAGTCGAGCTCATAAAAATTTACGCCCAAGTTTATATTTCTGTAATACTCGGCTTGATGTTCTTTGTAGTATTTTTCCGACGAAATTTTCCAAAAATTCACTCCGAGCGTTTGTGCCAAAAACCATTTTTCTAACAGTCTTGCAGTTCTTCCATTTCCATCTCTAAACGGGTGAATGTGTGCAAACCGCAGGTGTATCAAGGAGGCAAAATAAAAAGACTCCGACTCGGTTGGTTTTTGTGCTGTCAATGCCACAATTTCTGACAAAAACGCTTCCATGATGCCTGCCACAAATTGCTCTTCCACTGCCAAATATACCAAACCTGACTCGCCAAAAACGCCAACTTTATCGTTTCTATATTTGCCCCTCAAACTCGAAATTACGAGCTTGCGAGAGAGCATTTTATGTACTTTTAATAGATTTTTTTCATTTAAAACCGCCGTTTGTGCAAACTCGTACGCGCTTATCAAATCCTCAATTTCTTGTAATTCTTTTTGCGGCTTCGGCTTGTCTTTCGACAGCTTATAATTCATAAAAGAGTTTAAATCGATGCTATTTCCCTCTATATTGGAGGAATACACCGCCGAGGCTTGCGTCTGATAACCCAAGTCAATGTTTTGACTCCCGAAATCAAAGTGCCGAATATAATCTTCAACGTCTTTGCCAATCACTTTTTGAAACTGGTCGAAATAGCGTTTATCTGATAATTTCATTTTATAATTTCTATGACACAAATTTACGCGCTTTGAGTACAAAAACCAAAGTTTGGGCTGCGGAAAGTTTTCATGGCATTGAACGTGGTGGAGAGTGTCTGCAAGTATTTCTGTGCAACTCATCAACACTCCCCCTCCCCCACAAAAATAAATTATTTTTCCATATCTCGCAAACATTTTCAAAACATATTTTCGGCGCGCAGCAAATCATTCGTACTTTGAGCAGCAAAACAATATTTTTTTTTTTTCTAAAAAAAAATCAAGCCGCACACGCTACACGGCGTTTGGAAAGCGTTACAGAAAAGAAAAATATTTTTTTGAGAAATATAAAAAAACAATGTATATTTGTTTGAAAAAAGAAAACAGTTATGACCAAATTCGCTTTTTTTACAGCAATGACGCTGCTTTCGATGTCTTTTGTCGCCAGCATTGTCCAACACTCAAGCTCCAAAACGCCCACAGAATGTAACATCAACTGGTCGCCGACCGAACGACTGCAATGGTCAGACTTCAAGGGACGACCCGAATCAGGCTCACCCG
>JAYWGG010000180.1:0-5750 GCA_043778415.1 Saprospiraceae bacterium | reverse complement strand
GCGCAATTAGAAAAATGAGAAAATTTTGCATCGTTTTATTTAAAATACTTATTTGATTCTATAATATTGTAACTAATTGATTGGCAATTAGTTAGGCGACTAAAAACTACTTATGTCTTATCTACAATTTTCAAAAATTCTTCTTCGGTCAATATTTGTACCGTGCCGAGCGATTGCGCTTTCGTGAGTTTGGAGCCAGCTTCCGCGCCTACGACCAAAATATTGAGTTTGGAACTGACTGCACTGATGATTTTTGCGCCCGCAACAGTCGCTTTGTCTTCGGCAGCTTTGCGGCTCATGGTCGTCAAAGTCCCCGTAAAAACGATACTTTTACCGAGCATCGGCGCGTCGGCGGCGATTTCGGTAGGGCGGTCTTCGTCAGTCTGCGACATATTTACGCCGAGGCTTTCGAGCGTTTCGAGCAACTGGATATTTCTTTCGTCCTCCAAAAAACGAACTACATTTTTAGCCACCACTGGACCAACATCTTTGATGGCGACAAAATTTTCTTCTGTCCAGTTTTTTAATTCAAATACATTTTTGACGTGGGCGGACACCAATTTGGACACTTTCCGACCCAGATGGTGGATACTCAAACTGTACAAAAAACGGCTGATTGGATTTTTTTTTGCTTTTTCGATAGCGGCTTTCAGATTGGCGGCGGATTTTTTTCCAAAACCGTCCATTGCGGATATTTTTTCGTAATCCAAGCGATAAATATCTGCGATATTTTTGATGTCGCCGAGTTCATAAAAACGCTCGATGATAGACTTTCCGAGTCCGTCAATGTCCATCGCATCTTTGGAGGCGTGGTGGATAATGCGGTTGAGAATTTGGGCTTCGCAGCCGTACAGGTTGTCGCAACGCCACGCCGCCTCGTCTTCGGGCTTCGTAAGCAAAGTGCCGCAAGACGGGCAATGGGTCGGAAAAAGGAGTGGCTGCTCGGAGCCGTCGCGCAAGTCTGCCATTGACTTTACGATGTAGGGGATTACGTCGCCAGCGCGCTCCACCAGCACCGTGTCGCCGATTCGCAAATCTTTGCTGCGGATAAATTCTTCGTTGTGGAGCGATACGCTGCTCACCGTCACGCCCGCCAACTGCACGGGTTCGAGCTTCGCAACGGGTGTGACAGAGCCTATTTTTCCGACCTGAAACTCTACCGAAAGCAGTTTGGTGGTCGCTTGTTTGGCGCGAAACTTGAAGGCTATCGCCCAACGCGGGTGGTGGCTTGTGAAGCCGCATTGGTTTTGCCCTGCCGTGCTGTCGAGTTTTACGACCATTCCGTCGAGTTCGTAGCTGTACGAGTCGCGCCGCTCTTGCCACTCCAAACAAAAAGCGGCTACTTCGTCAATATTTTTACACAATTTTCGCTCGGTGGTCGGAACTTTGAAGCCCAAAGATTGGAGCATTTCGAGTGTTTCGTGGTGCGTCTGGAACTTGCCGACTATTTCTTTCCCTTGCTCATCTTCTGCGTAGCCGAGTTGATAGATGAAGGCTTCGAGTCCTCTGCGTTCCGTTTCGCGAGGGTCTTTCATTCGCAGTCCTCCCGTAGCGGCGTTGCGCGGATTGGCAAAAAGGCTCAATCCGTCGTCGGCGCGCTGGCGATTGATTCTTTCAAAATTGTCTTTCCGAATCAGAGCTTCACCTCGCAACTCGACTTTCTGAATACCGAATTTTGAAAATTCTGCTCGAAGTGGTACGGAACGCATTACGCGGGCGTTGGCGGTCATTTCTTCGCCCGAAGAGCCGTCGCCGCGCGTGGCAGCTCGCAGCAGCAAGTCGTTTTCGTACACCAATGCGATGCTTCCGCCGTCGAATTTTGGCTCTACGCAGTAGGCTACATCGCCACTTGCGCTGGTCAATTTTTTGATTTGAATGTCAAAATCGTTCAAGTCGTTGGCATCGTAGGAGTTGGCGAGGGAGAGCATGGGAGTCAGGTGGCTGACGTTTTTGGTGTCGCTGCCCGAAGTATCTTTTCCGACTCGCTGGGTCGGCGAATCTGGCGCGACGAGGGACGGATTGCTTGCTTCGAGTGCCTCCAATTTTTTGTACAGCGTGTCGTACTCAAAGTCGCTCAACACGGGATCGTTTTGCACATGGTATCGCCATTCGTGGTAGCTGATGGCGGCTTTCAGGTCTTGGATTTCGAGCGGCGTGATTTCTTTTTGTCGCAACATATTTTTAGATAACTCAAAAAAATGTTGTGCTGCGTCTTTGTTGTACATAGTTTTTAAAAAATAATTTTGAAATTTCCAGAGGTGCTATTCGGGCTGTAAATTTAGTATTTTTATGGAAAATAAAACCGACAGAATACCGTATTTTGGGTCGAATGAATAAAAAATCTGTTAATTTAGGCTTTGCCAATGATATTGATATAGATTTTTTAATTGCTGCTACTCCGATAATTTGTATATATTTGCTCGTGGCAATTTCGTTCATTTTCTTCCTTCTTTAACCAACAATCCGAAAATAAAGTATGTATTCTTCTCATTTATTTCAAGAAAAAATTGCGCTCGTGACTGGCGGCGGCAGTGGTATTGGGTTTCAGATAGCCAAAAGGCTGCTCGAATGTGGTGCAAAAACGGTTTATATTGCCTCCCGAAAAGAGGAAAGATTGCAAGGTGCGGTGCTTGAGCTTGCTGCTTTTGGCGATGTCCGAGCTTGCGCGCTCGATATTCGGCTGCCCGAGTCCGTCGAGCGATTGGCGGATATGATTGCTGCGCAAAGCGGACGTTTGGATATTTTGGTCAATAATGCGGGCGGACAATTCCCGTCGCCTGCCGAAGCTATCACGCCCAAAGGCTGGCAGGCGGTCATCAATACGAACCTAAATGGTACTTGGTACGTCACGCAGACGATGGCGAATCGGTTTTTTTTTGAGCAAAAAAGCGGCTTGGTAGTCAATATTATTCTCAATCACGTGAGGGGTTTTCCGGGAATGGCACATTCGGCAGCCGCTCGGGCGGCGGTCGGCAATCTTTCCAAAACGCTCGCCGTCGAGTGGGTCAATCGTGGCATACGACTCAACTGCATCGCTCCGGGCATTATCCAGTCGAGTGGTTTGGAGCAATATCCGCCCGAGTTGCTGGTAGGTATTTCGGACAAAATACCGATGAAAAGGCTCGGCACTACGACGGAGGTGGCAGACGTAGCCTTGTTTTTGTGCAGCCCTGCGGCGGCTTACATTACTGGCGAAACGATTTATGTGGACGGCGGCGCGCGGCTTTGGGGCGACGTGTGGGAAATAGAACAGGTTTAGAACGCCCATTCTTCGTCTATCGGCGGCGACTGGTAGCGATTTTTGCTCGCAACCCTTTGTTTTTGTCGCTCAATGACCAGATGCGCCAGCCCAACTTCGGCTTTTACCAACGAGCTGGGCATTAATACCGCATTGATTTTATGCTCGTCAATATCCAATCTATACATCAAACTCAACAGCATATCTAATTGGTATTCAATCATATAGGCGATTTTTTCGGAAAGCAGTACAAAAAATTCTTCTTCCGACATTTCGTCAGAAGTTTGCTTTTCCAACTCAAAATCTTTTACAATAAGTTCGGTACTTTGGTTTTGCATAGTTTAGATTTTTTTTGGAAGATTGTTTATTTGTCTTCATAATGACCGTCACACGAAATAAGTTCAATACACTTTTCTGTTTCAATTATTTGATAAATAATTCGGTCTTTGTCGTTAATTCGGCGACTGTATATTTCGGTATTGCCAAAGCCTTTCAGTCGTTCAGGTTTTCCGACACCATTTCTTGGGTTTATAGCGATTGCCAAAACTAATTCAAAACATTTTAGGTAGGAGTTTTTGTCGTTTTTTCGCAGCTTGTTAAGCTGGTCTATTACTTCGTTGCAGAAGACTATTTTATAAGTCATAAAAAATTTCTTGCAAAGTTTCGGGGCTGAGATGTGAAGTATCTCCTGTTTTTCTACGCGCAATACTGTCTTTGACCAATGTATTTGTTTGAGCGTCTAACTTGGCATCTGTCCAGTTGATTTCGTCTGTTTGTTCTTGCATTTCGGTGGTGGGCGCATTTGTTTTGAGCCATTCGCGCAAGCGCAAGAGCAGATTGTTATCGTCTATATTTATAGTTACTACGGTCATTTTATCAAAAAAAATTTAAAAATTGTGCGTCTTGGATTTAGTTAGGGCTTTGCGGTTTGTTTGTTGGGCGCATTTTTTTTGTCAAATACGTCGTCCCAATTTACTTCGCGGTAATTTTCGAGGAGCAGTAAGCTGATGACGCTGAAAATAAAAGCGACCAACACCGCCGAAAGCACCAATAAAGTCCGTGCTGGGCGGGATTTTACGACGGGTACGCGAGCTTCTTCGATGAGGTGAATCGCCGAAATTTCGGACGTGTACGCGGCATTAATCTGATTGAGTCGCTCTTTGTCATAGCTCAAATGATTGCCCGACTCGTCGTATATTTTTTCCAAAATACCTACTTCAGCGATGCCCGCATTGAAGCGGCGAAGGCTAAAACTCGCCTTGCTCGTGTCGGAAGTAAGGCTGATAAGTTGTTGCGCTGCGCCCCGAATATTGGCTTTGATGATAGCGACAGAGTCCCGCATTTTGGGACTTTGCTGCCCAGCAGCTTGCAGCACTGCCAGTCGAGCAGTGTTGCGGGTGACGGTACCTTCCGCTTCGGCGGCGGCGGCGGCTAAAGATTCGCCGACTGTCTTGTCGAAAATACCGTATTTTTGGCGTGTTTTGGAGAGGCTGTCGCCCAATGCCACCATACTTTTTTCTTTTTCGGCGATGTTTCGCTGGAAGGTTTGGAGCATTTTGGCTTGGCTGTCTTTGATGAGGCGTTGCGCCATCAAATTGATTTTGTTGCGGGCGGAGGTCGTCATTTTCGCAGCTATTTCGCGGTCTTTGTCCTCCACAGTGATTTCGATAGCGTCGTGCTTGGTTTTGGTCACCTCGTAGAGTTTCATAAATGCTTCGCGCATCTTGAAATAAGCCTTTTCGCTCGTAGAATCTATCCGATAATGTTGGTAAAGATTAAATTCTTTGACGATAGACTCTACTAATTCGTTGGACTCTGCGATGGTCAGAATGCGGTCAATATCAACTGCCGTACCATAATATTCCATATCTTTGGTGGAGTTGCCGAACATTTTTTCGGGCTTGAACAAATCGGGGCTGGCGGCATAAAAAATCGTGGTAGATTTGTAGTAATTGGGCATAAATAGACTAATCACTATGCTCCCAACGGCGGCTATGGCACACACGCGCAGAATACTTTTTCGCCACCGAAAGACGGTTTGCAGTACGCCTAAAAGATTTTCCTTATTTTCCATGAACTATCAATCGCATTTATCAACCGCAAAGGTATGAATTTTTAGACTTTTTTTTTTATTTTAGCCTAAATACTTCCCGACTATGGGCATTCGTCGTCCCATACCGAATGCTTTGGGCGACACTCGAAGCACTGGCGCAGTCTGTTCGCGCTTAAATTCGTTGATATTGACGAGGCGCAGCGTGCGGCGGACGGTCGCCTCCTCGAAGCCCATAGCGATGATTTCTTTCGGACCTTGCCGTTTTTCGATGTATTGAAACAAAATTTTATCTAATATGTCGTATTCGGGCAAGCTGTCCGAATCTTTTTGGTCAGGGCGCAACTCCGCCGACGGTGCTTTGTGGATACTATTTTCGGGGATTACGATGCCGTCTTTGTTGATATATTCTGAAAGCTGGTATATTTCAGTCTTGTAAATATCGCCCAAAACGGCGATGCC
>JAYWGG010000179.1:0-22299 GCA_043778415.1 Saprospiraceae bacterium | reverse complement strand
CGGAGGCGGCTCGGTAAGTATTTGGAGTTGGCAGCATTTGCTCGAGCTGCCCAAACTTGTTTCTATCTGGTGTTTCGTATTGTCCAAAAAGCCTCACGACACTTCCCAAGATGAGGATTAGAGAAGATATTTTTTTCATTTCAAATTAATTTTTACAAAAGTACATTTTCTTTTGGCAATATTTACTTTTCTAAACAAAAAAAGAGTGTTCCACGTGGAACACTCTTTTTTTGTTTAGAAGTTGTCTAAAAGCCAAGTTTTGAAGGAAAGAAAATCTGTTTCCATTGCTATCGATTCTTTTTTTCGGTGCGCTAATTCAGCCAATCTTTCTGGGATTTCGATTTTTTGTTGTAAAATATCTTCTACGTCTTCGACGAATTTTGACGGATGCGCAGTTTCTAAAATAATACCAAAAGTATCTGGATTTTTTTTCTGATATTCTTTCAAAGCCAAATATCCAATCGCACCATGCGGCTCCATAACGTATTGATGTTGCTCAAAAACTTCTTTCATCGCTGCCCGCGTCGCGTCGTCGTCGTAAGCAAATCCTGAAATTTGAGTTTTCATATTGTTCCACGTGGAACAATAAAAATCCAACATTCGAGCAAAGTTGGACGGATTGCCCACGTCCATAGCGTTAGAAATGGTGCGCACCGAAGGACGAGCATGGTATTCACCAGAAGCCAAAAACTGCGGCACTACGTCGTTGGAGTTGGTGGCAGCCACAAAGTGATGAATTGGAATACCCATTTTTTGTGCCAAAAGTCCTGCCGTCAGATTGCCAAAATTGCCGCTTGGAATAGAAAAAACAACTGGTAAGTTCGTATTCGCCTGCTTGATTCCTTCGGCATAATAAAAAGATTGAGGGATAAGACGAGCGATATTGATGGAGTTGGCGGAACTCAAACGAATTTTTTGGGTCAATTCATTGTCCAAAAACGCTTGCTTCACGAGGGCTTGACAGTCATCAAAAGTGCCATTGATTTCGAGCGCAGAGATGTTATGTCCGAGTGTGGTGAGTTGTTTTTCTTGTAGCGGAGTTACTTTTCCCGAAGGGTACAAAATAACGACTTTGATACCCAAAGTTTTAAAAAAACCTGCTGCTACTGCGCCGCCCGTATCGCCGGAAGTCGCTACCAAAATAACCAATTCTTTGTCGGCATTTTGATTAAAATAACTCATCAGCTGCGCCATGAACCGTGCGCCAAAGTCTTTGAACGCCAAAGACGGACCATGAAAAAGTTCCAACACGCTCGTATGCTCGTCCAAGCCTACGAGCGGCGCAGAAAAATTGATAGCATCGTAAATAATTCTTTCCAAGTCGGCATCTGGGACAGCGTTTTGCAGCAGCGTCCGCGCCATAGTGAGCGCGATTTTTGGAAAAGAAAAATCTTTTATGTTTTCTAAAAAATCAGGCGGCAGAGCGGGAATATGCGAAGGCATAAACAAGCCGTTGTCGTCTGGAAGTCCTTTAAGCACTGCTTCGCGGAGCGAAAAAAATTGATTTTTATTGTTAGTACTGTATAATTTCATAATAAAATTGCGCCTTCTTGGTTGATGGGTGAAATAAAAAGTTCGTTTTTAATTTTATTTTTTATAAAAATAGATTGCATCGCCAAGCCTACATTTTCGGCGACGAAGCTGTTGGGGCAAAGCGCGAAAATAGACGGTCCTGCACCTGAAATACTGCAACCCAACGCGCCGCCTTCGTTGGCTACTCTCTGGACATCGTAGAAGTGAGGAATCAATGCCGCACGTTGTGGTTCGATAATCACGTCTTGCATAGAGCGTTTGATGAGTTCCAAATTGCCGTGAAACAAGCCCAGCAACAAGCCGCCCAAATTGCCGCTTTGCTCAATATGTTGGCGGAGCGTGATGTTGGGTTGGAGCATATTGCGAGCATCTTTGGTCAGCACTTCTACTCGCGGATAGATGACAGCGGCGTACAGACCGCGCGGCACTGGCACTCGGTGAATATCCAGAGTGGCATTGCTCCGAATAAAAATCATACCGCCGAGCAGGGACGGTGCGACGTTGTCAGCATGGAGCGAGCCGCTTGCAATTTGCTCGCCTTGCACCGCAAAGCGCAGCAAAGCGCGCCGCTCCAACGGGCGTTTTAGCAGCTCATTGACCACGACTACGGCGGCAACTGCGCTCGCTGCGCTGCTGCCCAAACCACTTCCGAAGGGCATTTTTTTATGTATTTCGAGTTCGATGCCTAATGTTGTTTCGCCCAAGTGTTCGAGCAATCGCAAAGCTGCAACGCCTGCCGTATTTTTTTCAACTTCGTAAGGCAGTTTTCCTTGCGCGCCTGTGATGGCAGTAATGCGCAAGCCTTTGGAGTCGCCTGTCAGTCGAGCTATAATTTCGTCGCCCGGTTTTTGGAGTGCGAACCCCAAAATATCAAATCCACAGGCAACGTTGGCGACGGTTGCGGGCGCAAAAACTTTAATTCCAGTTGGCTTCATATTGATTTTTTCTTCGTTTTTTCCTAACGCTAATTACCTGAATATATTTAGCTTTCATTAAAAGCCGACTGCTTTAGCTGTCGGACAATGGATAATAACTGGTGTTGGCTTCAGCCAAATACTTGCTTGAGTTATTTAGGCTGAAGCCAATACACTATATTTTTTATACAACAGCTAAAGCTGTTGCCAACACATAAAATTATTTAGGGACAACTTATCATTTTCCGATGGTAATTATTTCGGCAAATATGCCGGCGGCGGTTACTTCTGCGCCTGCGCCCGGTCCGCGAATCACCAAAGGGCGTTCTTTGTAGCGGTCGGTAGTAAAAACAATCATATTATCGCTGCCGTTGAGCATAAAAAATGGGTGGTCGGACGCGACGGCTTGCAGTCCGATACTGGCTTGTTCGCCGTCGAGCATGGCGACCATGCGCAATACTTTTCCGTCGGCGGCAGCGTTGGCTCGAAGTTGCTCAAAGTAATCGTTTGATTTTTCGATTTCTGTATAAAAATCCGCTACTGTTTCGGCATTTTGGCAGTTGGGTGGCAGGATATTTTGAATTTTTACGTCGCTTGGCTCCATCGCCAAACCTGTTTCGCGAGCGAGAATGACAATTTTTCTGCGCACATCTATTCCGTTCAGGTCTATTCGCGGGTCGGGTTCTGTGAGTCCAAGCTCTTTGGCACGGAGCAAAATATCGCTGAATTTTGTATTTTCTTTGAATGAATTAAAAATAAAAGACAGCGAACCCGACAAAATACCTTCTATTTTGAGGATTTGGTCGCCGCTATTTATCAAATCATTGAGCGTCGAGATAACAGGAAGTCCTGCGCCGACGTTGGTTTCGTAGTAAAATTTTACGCCTCGATGTTCGGCGGTGCGTTTGAGCTGCTCGTACTGCAAGTAGGCGGACGAAGTGGCGATTTTATTCGGAGTAGAAATAGAAATACTGGCATCTAAAATCTGTGTATATAAATTTGAAACATCGTCGCTGGCAGTATTGTCCACAAAAATTGCGTTTGGTAAGTTCAAAGATTTCATTTTTTGCACAAAAGCGTGTGGGTTTGAAATTTCGTCCGATGCGGCTAATTTCTCTTTCCAATCGCTTATATCCATTCCATTTTCATCAAATATCATTTTTCGACTGTTTGCCAAGCCTATTATTTTTATTTCCAACGCTCTTTTTTCTTTTAGAAAAATAGCTTGTTTTTCGATTTGCGCCAGCAAAGTGCCACCGATAAGCCCCACTCCCATGATGTAAAGATTTAGCTCTTTGGTGTCGGACAGGAAAAATGCTTGGTGGATAGCGTTCAGGGCTTTGCTTTCGTCTGTCCTGCTCACGACCACCGAAATATTCAACTCGGACGAGCCTTGCGCTACCGCTCCGATATTGATACCGTTGTTGCCCAATGCTTGGAACAAGCAACCCGAAACGCCCGGTCGGTTGCGCATATTTTCTCCAATAATCGCAAGGACGCACATTTCGTTTTCGATGATGAGCGGCTCTATAATGCCGCTTTGTAGCTCCCACTCAAAGGCTTGGGCGACCGCTTGGCGCGCGCTTTCAGCTTCGGACGGCTGGACGGCGAAAGTAATCGAGTGTTCGGACGAGCCTTGTGTGATGAGAATAATATTGACCGCCGCCTGTGCCAGACTGCTAAAAAGCCTTCCCGCGATGCCCGGCACTCCAAAAAGTCCGCTTCCTTGAAGCGTAAAAAGCGCGATGTGGCTGATGGAAGAGATGCCCTGCACGGCGTGATTGGACGGATTTTTTTGGTGGCTGATGTACGTTCCCGCAAAATTAGGATTGAACGTATTTTTGATGTAGAGCGGAATATTTTTTGCGAGCGCGGGCTGCAACGTAGGAGGATAAATTACTTTTGCCCCAAAATGTGACATTTCCATAGCTTCCGCAAAAGTCATGGTTGGGATAGTAAAAGCCTTCTTTACTTTTCGTGGGTCGGCGGTCAAGACTCCGTCCACGTCGGTCCAGATTTCGATGGCTTTAGCATCTAAACCTGCGGCGAAGATAGCGGCGGTATAGTCGGAGCCGCCTCGCCCGAGCGTAGTCGTGATGTCGCCCTCCCAAGTAGCCGCAATAAAACCAGTAACTATCTGTATTTCAGATGTTTTTGACTGGTAATATTCTTTTATATTTTTGTATGTTTCGTCAAAATTTACTTTGGCTGCGCCGAAGTTTTTATCTGTTTTTACGACTTTTCGAGCGTCTAAATAGGCTGCGGCGATGCCATTTTGGGTCAATACGGCTGCAATAATGTAAGCTGCATTTCGCTCTCCAAAGCTCAACACGCAGTCCATAGTGCGGGCGGAGGCTTCTCCCAAAAGGCGAATCCCATGAAGTAGGTCATGCAGACTTTCGTGGTTTTCTTGCAGGGCTGCCAGTGCAGAGGGCTGATTTTGGGCATTTAAAAGTATTTTTATTGCCTCGTTGTGACGGTCACAAAAACTGTGATACGCGTCTAAATAGCCGTCGTCTCCTCGTGCGGCGCGTTGGCTCATTGCTATCAAAAAATCGGTTGCTCCGCCGAAGGCAGAAAAAACGACTGTAAAAGGTTCGCTGCGTTGCTGATAAGTACGAAGTATTTCGACAATACTTTGGATTCGCTCGGGCGTAGCGACCGACGAGCCGCCAAATTTTAAGACTATCATAAAAAATTAAAATATCGTAGAAAAAGATTTTTCCAAAAATGTGCAAAAAACGAGCCTAAAAATTAATATTTTTTAAAAATTTGCTCAATCGTGCGTGCCAAACGGTGGTCTTTTTCGGTAACGGTGTCGCCAGCGTCGTGTGTGTTGAGTGAAATTTCTACTTTGTTGTAGCAGTTTTTCCACGTTGGGTGATGATTTTGTTTTTCGGCGGCGAAGGCGATTTCTGTCATGCACGCCCACGCTTGCGTGAAATCTTGAAACGTCAAAGTTGTTTCCAAGCGGTTGTTTTGTTCTGTCCAGACCATGATTTAATTTTTTTTAGAAGAAAGAAAATAATATTTTTTACGTCTAAAGGCGAATAAATTTTTGCCTTTGAGTGTAAAAATATAAAAAATAATTGCAAAAATACGCATAAAACAAGTGTGATTTGGAAAAAATGAGTAAGGAGTTAATTTTTTTACTTACCTTCGCAAAGTTGTTTTAAAACAAACAATATTCTTTTCTTAAAAGGAACGCGTTTAAAATAAGAGTATCTTATTTTTTTTCCATTCCAAAGAATAAGGTAAAATGATAAAGAAAAAACTGTTAATCGTAACGCAAGATTTAGACCCTTACACGGCTCTGTCGGAGATTGCCGAATTTGCGTCCAAACTGCCTTTATACGCTTCCGAACAAGGCATGGAACTTCGGATTTTGATGCCTCGCTTCGGTGTTATCAATGAGCGGCGGCACCGTCTTCACGAAGTCGTCCGACTGTCGGGCATGAATATCATCGTAGATGACGATGATTTTCCGCTTATCATTAAAGTAGCTTCGCTGCCCGGCTCTCGGATGCAAGTTTATTTTTTGGACAATGATGAGTTTTTTCGCCGAAAAGCAGCATTTGAAGACGAAGAAGGCAATCTTTTTCCCGACAATCCTGACCGCATGGCGTTCTTCTGCAAGGGCGTGATAGAAACAGTCAAAAAATTTGGTTGGGCACCTGACATTATTCATTGTCACGGTTGGATGACCAGTTTGGTGCCTTTTTATATGAAAACGGCGTATAAAACCGAGCCTTTGTTCCAACATTCAAAAGTCGTTTATTCGGTTTATGACAACAAAGAAAGCGTTTCGCCCGAAGACTTTATGACCAAAGCCTCTATCAATAATTTGAAAGCGGAGGACTTGCAGGCTTTCTTGCACAACGGCGAAGTACTACCACATTTGGGAGCTGTTACTTACGCGGACGCAGTCATCAGAGGCAGCGAAACGATGAGCGACATCGTAGGAGAAGCTATTGCGCGCCTCGAAAAACCGTTTTTGGACATCGGCGGCGGACACGAGCGCGCTACGCTGTCCGCTTACACGAAGTTTTACAACGAGCTGCTGGCTTCCGACGAAATTCCGACGGAGTAAGGTGCGACGCAAAACTTAATTTTTTTGGCAGCTAACAATTTTTTAGACACCCGACCGTTCTGAACGAGCTGAAGCGTTGTCGTTGCAGCCGTTTTTCAAACAATCATCTATTTTTTTTCAAACAGATAAAATGCAATACCACCAAAGTCGTATTTTTGTAGCAGGGGCATGGATTTTTGCAGCCCTTTTCGTCGTTTTTACAGCTTGTAACAAACCTTCGTTGGTCGGGGCTGACTTGCTTACGCAAGACCAAAGTAAAATAAAATTTACGGATACAGTTTCGATAGAAGCCACGACTGTCCGCAATGATTCGGTCAAAGTGTTTGACCCCAACCCTGCTGTCAATAGTTTTAGCAGCTACTTGTGTGGCAAATTCAAAGACCCGATTTTCGGTTTGGTCGAAGCAACTCCTTTCGTCCAGTTTCGCCTTTCCTCTTTGTCGCCCAACTTTCGCCAGTCTGTCATAGACTCCGTAGTGTTGCGGATAGCTTATGACTCGCTTTCGCAGTACGGGAATATCAGCAGCCCGCAGACAATCCAAGTGTATCGGGTGAACCAAGATATGAGCAATCAAGTGCCTTATTACTCCAATAAATCGTTTACTTTCGACCCGACTCCGATTGGAAAGCTCGAAAATTTTATCCCACAACCAAAATTGAGAGTTTCGATTTTTGGCTTGAAAGCCGACTCATTAGGGTCTGGAAATTTTTTGACTGTCCGATTGGACAATAGTTATGGGACAGAAATATTGAACTCGGACTCCATGACATTGGCGACCAACGATAATTTTGTAAAAAAATTCAAGGGATTTGCGCTCAAAATGTCCGACCCCAAAGAAGGATTGGTAAGTTTCAATCTGTCCTCAAACCTTTCTATCGTCCAGATTTATTACAAACAAGATACCACTCACACCGACTATTATTTGAATTTGCCACAAATTTCTGGCTTGTCATCTACTCGATTTGTCAATCTTCAACACACTTTTAGCGACGAAGTCGCTGCCTCATTTGATAACAAAAGCGCAGGCGACCAGTTTTTGTATCTGCAAGGAATGGGCGGACCGAATGTCAAAGTATCATTACCCAATATCAAAAATTTTGGTAGCAACATTATAGTAAATAAAGCCGAATTGGAGCTTTCGGTTATCTACAAACCTGGCGACAATCAACTGCTTTATACGCCAATAGATATTTTGATTACCGCCTACGACAAAGACGGCACAGGAATTTTGAACGTCACACGCGATGTGCAGCTCGGCGGCTTGGGCTTGGGTGCTGTGCGTACCATAGATATGGGCGGCGGCGTGACGGTAAAAAAATATAAAATGAATCTTTCAGAACACGTGCAAAGAATGATGCGCGGAGCTGTACCCGGTTCGATAGTTTTGACCGCTTACGCCAAGTCAGAAATCGCCAAACACACTGTCATCTGCGGACCCAAACACCCAATGTATCCGATGAAATTGAATCTCACTTACACCGAGTTGTGATATTTTTAGTCAAAAATAAAAAAAATCTGTATCTATATGTGTGGAATAGTAGCTTACATTGGAAAAAAACAAGCCTACCCTATTATCATCAAGGGATTGCAAAGGTTGGAATATCGCGGCTACGACAGTGCTGGAGTCGCCCTGCTCAATGACAACGACCAACTCAACGTCTATAAACGAAAGGGAAAAGTCAGCGAACTCATTAGTTTTGTGGAACACAAAGATACCTCTGGCACAATGGGCATCGGTCATACTCGTTGGGCAACACACGGAAAACCCGACGACATCAACGCTCACCCTCACGCCTCCGGCAACGGGCGTTTGGTGATAGTTCACAACGGCATCATCGAAAATTACGCCGTCCTGAAATCTGCTTTGCAAAAATTAGGTCACACCTTTACCAGCGAAACAGATACCGAAGTACTGGTACATTTTATAGAAGAAATCCAAGATAAAGACAAACTCTCTTTGGAGGAATCTGTGCGTGTGGCACTTACCAAAGTGGTAGGAGCTTACGCTATCGTAGTGATGGATAGAAACGAACCTGCCAAAATGGTGGCAGCGCGCAAGCAAAGCCCACTCGTGGTCGGCATCGGAGAAGAAGGCGAATTTTATTTGGCTTCCGACGCAACGCCTATCGTAGAATACACCAAAAAAGTCGTCTATGTCAATGACCAAGATATAGTGACAGTCACTCGCGGCGGCGAGCTGCAAATAAAATCTATACACGGAAATATTGAGCAAACTCCTCACATTCAGGAGCTGGAGCTTGAAATCGAAGCCCTCGAAAAAGGCGGCTACGACCATTTTATGCTCAAAGAAATCAACGAGCAAGTCCGTACTATCTCGGACTGTATGCGCGGACGCATGAACGCTGCCGAAGGTTGGATACATCTCGGCGGCTTGGAAGAATACTCCAACCGCATCATGCGCGCCCAACGACTTATCATTGCTGGCTGCGGCACTTCGTGGCACGCGGGAATGATTGCCGAATACTTGTTTGAAGATTTGGCGCGGATTCCCGTAGAGGTCGAGTATGCGTCAGAGCTTCGCTACCGCAATCCAATTATTACCGAAAATGATGTAGTAATAGCCATTTCTCAATCTGGCGAAACCGCCGATACTATGGCTGCTCTCGAAATGGCAAAAGAAAAAGGAGCTTTGATTTATGGCATCGTCAATGTGGTCGGCTCGTCCATTGCCCGCATTACTCACGCGGGTTCTTACATTCACGCAGGACCAGAAATCGGCGTAGCCTCTACCAAAGCCTTTACGGGACAAGTGACTTTATTGACCATGATGGCGTTGAGTTTGGCGCGCAGCAGAGGCACTATCAACGAATCTTACTTCCGACTCCTCCTCAGCGAACTCGAAAGTATTCCTGCCAAAGTAGCCGAAGTGTTGAAAGAAAGTAAAAAAATTGAGTATATTGCAGGCGAAATAAAAGATACTGCCAATGCGATTTATCTCGGGCGAGGCTACAACTTTCCCGTCGCCCTCGAAGGAGCTTTGAAGCTAAAAGAAATTTCATACATTCATGCCGAAGGCTATCCAGCCGCCGAAATGAAGCACGGACCGATAGCTTTGATAGACGAAAATATGCCAGTAGTCGTCATTGCGACCAATAAAAGTGCCTACGAAAAAATCGTTAGCAATATCCAAGAGGTAAAAGCGCGCAAAGGTGTCGTGATAGCAATAGTCACCAAAGGCGACGAAATTATTAAAAATATCGCCGACTACACCATCGAAATACCAGAAACCGCCGAGCCACTTACGCCGCTTTTGTCCGTCATTCCGTTACAACTTTTGTCTTATTATATCGCTGTGATGCGTGGCTGCAACGTAGATCAACCCCGAAATTTGGCAAAATCTGTTACGGTAGAGTAAATTTATTTTTAATAACTGATGTTACGCCCCAAAACCAATATTTGCAATGCGACATAAATCGTTGATTGCTAACAATTTATGACAATTAATAATTAAAAACTTATCACCACTTATATGTTAGGAATAGAATACAACTCTCAAAAAGATGAACTCATCATACCAGAATACGGGCGCAACGTCCAGCTTTTGCTGCGCCGCGCTCGAGGTATCGAAAATATTGCGGAGCGACAAGCCTACGTCGAAGAAATAGTAGCACTTATGCTGACCATGAACCCCCAAACCAAAAATTTGGACGACTATCGTGACCGACTTTGGAAACACGCCTTTCGCATCGCAGAGTATGACTTGCCGGGCGTAATGCCGCCCAACGGCGAAATCCCTACGCCCGAAAATGTGCGCAAAAAACCCGAGAAAGTTGGTTATTTGAAAAACGATACCCAATTTCGTCACTACGGCAACAACGTCAAGCAGCTCATCAAAAAAGCGATGCAAATGGAAGAAGGTCCCGTCCGCGACGGCTTCGTGAACGCCATCAGCTCTTATATGAAACTCGCCTACCGCACTTGGAGCAAAGAACACTACATCAGCGATGAAGCAATAAAAAATGACCTAAATGCCCTGTCACAAGGAGTGCTGAAAATGGACGAAGAATCCGCTATCGAAAACTTCAACAACGGAAGCAATAATTCTCTCAGAAACGTCAACCAAAATAGCAACAATAACAACAACAAGCGAAAATTTTCGGGCGGCGACAATCGAAATAAAAATTACGGAAACAACAACAATAATAATCGCAACAACAACCAAAACAACAACCGTAAAAAATAAAGAAAATATTTGCGCTTTTTATGCAAACTTTAACACAAGCAAGCTCGAACCAAACCCAACAGGACAATTTCCCACTCAAAGGCACTGACCACATTGAGTTTTACGTCGGCAATGCCAAGCAGTCTGCGCTATATTACCAAGCGGCTTTTGGTTACGAATGGGTCGCTTACAAGGGTCCCGAAACGGGGTCGCGAGAGGTCGTATCGTACGTCCTTCAGCAAGGAAAAATACGGATTGTCCTTACGTCCGCTCTTTCTTCCGACCACGAAATAGCCAAGCACGTCGCACTGCACGGCGACGGCGTAAAAGTCCTCGCTCTTTGGGTGGACGATGCCGTAAAAGCCTACGATGTGGCTGTGGCGCGCGGCGCAAAATCCGCCTTTGAGCCCATTTGCCTCAACGACGCTCAGGGTCAGGTGACGCTTGCCGCCATTCATACTTACGGCGAAACAATACATACTTTCGTGGAAAGAAGTCAGTATTCGGGTGCTTTTATGCCCGGCTTCGAAGCTCGCCAAAGCAGCTATCCCGCCCAGTCGGTTGGCTTAAAATTTGTCGATCACTGCGTAGGAAATGTCGAATTGGGCGAAATGAACAAATGGGTCAAGTTTTATCAAGACGTGATGGGCTTCAAATTGCTGATCACTTTTGACGACAAAGATATTTCTACCAAATATACCGCTCTGATGAGCAAGGTGGTCGCCAACGGAAACGGCTACGTCAAATTCCCTATCAATGAGCCTGCGCGCGGCGAAAAAAAGTCACAAATAGAAGAATATTTAGATTTTTATAAGTCCAGCGGCGTGCAACACATCGCTATCGCTACCGACAACATCGTAGAAACAGTAAGTCAGTTGCGTAAGAATGGAGTAGATTTTTTGCTCGTCCCGGACACTTACTATGAAGATTTGATGCAGCGCATCGGGACGATAGACGAAAATATTGAAGACCTTCGCCGCCTCAATATTCTTGTGGATAGAGATGACGAAGGCTATTTACTGCAAATTTTTACGCGCCCCGTCCAAGACCGTCCGACTGTTTTCTTCGAGATTATCCAACGCAAAGGCGCGGTTTCTTTCGGGAAAGGAAACTTCAAAGCTCTTTTTGAAGCCATCGAGCGCGAGCAAGCCCTGCGCGGAAACTTATGATATATTTTTTTTACAAAAAAAATATATCATAAAAAGGAGCAACAACCGTCTGGTTGTTGCTCCTTTTACTTTTTCCGAAATGACAATTTCGTTTATTTCAAACCCAACTTCGCTTTTACCAAGCCGCTAATATCGTCGGACTGAGCCGAGTAAAGCGACGCGCCAGCCGAAGTGTCGAACACGAAACTATAGCCGTTTTCTTTCGCCACGCCTTTTATGATAGCATCTACGCGCTCCAAAATAGGTTTGAGCAGTACCTGACGTTTCTTTTCCAGATTGGTCTGCACCTCTTGGCTGTATTTCGAGATTTTTTCCTGTTCTTTTTGCAAGCCTGCCTCCCGAGTGTTGCGTTCTGCTTCGGTCAGGCTCTGCCCTTCTTGCATATATTTTTGGTATTTATCCTGAAACTGTTTGCTCATCGTCTGCCCTTTTGCCATCAGTTGTTTTTGATAGGCTTCGAGCTGCTTGTTGGCTTGCTTTACTTCGGGCAATTTTTCGAGAATATTGCCACTGTTCATGTGAGCTAACTTTTGTTGAGCTGTTGCTGACGCAAAAGAGCAACAAACGAAAGCGAATAGAAGAAAAATATTTTTCATAGAAAATAGGCTTGTTTGTTCTGTTGTGTTGTATTATTTTATTTTCGCCACAAATGTAGCAGTCTTCAAGTGAATATTCCAATTTTTTGGACTTTTTTCACAAAAAAAACAAATTATCTGACAAAAAAAAGTTGAAAACTCTTATTTATCCACGTCTTTGAACGCACATTGTAGGTCTAATATTGTCGAAAAGCATTTTCAGATTAGCAAAATACGCACTACCTTTGCGGGGAGCGGAAAACATTCCTATGAATGTGGCGCGCCAATCATTTACAAAATTAGTTAAAATACAAAAGCGATGTTACTTTACAACGTGACGATAAAAATTGATACCGAAGTTGCGGACGAGTGGTCGGCTTGGATGAAAAATTCACACATTCCGGACGTGTTGGCGACGGGGCTTTTTACGGACTCGAGGCTTTGCCGAATTTTGGGCGACGACAATCCGGACGGAATTACATTTGCTGCGCAATATCACTGCCCAAGCGTGGAGCATTTTCAACGCTACCAAAAAGAATTTGCGCCCGCTTTACAAGCTCAAACCCAACAAAAATACGGCGGACGCTTCGCAGCTTTCAGGACGGTCATGGAGATTTTGTGACCAAACTCAAAATCCCACCATGTCTTTTACTTTCACTTTGTCCCGCGCAGGGTACGCCGTTGGGTAGTCCGATTTGAGGGTGTAAAGCAATTTTAATGTTTCTGTTTTGCTCCGAAATGCGCCAGCTTTCAGCTTGTAGTAGGGCTTTTCGTGCGTCCAATCTATCGCAACATCTGGATATTTGGAGTGCAATACTTTTTTTGCTTCTTCCACTTTGCGGCGGTCGTTGATGACCAAAAGCATCACCGTCCAACCTGCGATGGTTTCGGTCGCTTTGTTGATGCGCACATAATTGGTCATCAGTCGAGTGACCGACGAATCTTCCTCAATGAGGACGTTTTGTGCAAAGGTGTGAATTGTCACAAAATTCGAGAAAATAAAAATAAATAAATATTTTTTCATGTTATATTTTTTGTTCGGACATGATTTTTAGACTTGCAGAGCAGCCGATGCGCGCCGCGCCAGCTTCTATCATTCCTGCTGCGTCTTTATAACTTTGTATGCTGCCCGAGGCCTTTATTTTTATTTCTTTTGGTGTATTTTTTCGCAAAAATGTGACAGCTTCCAACGTAGCTCCGCCACCGTTGAAGCCCGTAGAAGTTTTGAAATAATTAGTCCCAACGTTCACTCCCAACTCACAGACTTTTAGGATTTCGTCATTCGTGAGCAGTCCTGTTTCTATGATTAATTTGGCAATTTTTCCATGCAAATGAATAGCGCGTACGGTAGCGTCAATGTCGTTTCGGACATGGTTCCAGTGCTTGCTTTTCACGGCAGCAATGTTGATAACTACGTCTAATTCGTCGGCTTCTTCCATGATAGACCGCTTTATTTCCTCAATTTTTGAAGCAATGCACGCATAACCCATCGGAAAACCAATCACCGTACTCACTTTTACTTTCGTGTGTTCGGGCAATATTTCGCGCGCATCTCTCACAAAATAAGGTGGCACGCAAACTGCCGCAAAATGGTATTTTTCTGCCTCTTCACAAAGCACCCGAATCTCGTCCAGCGTACAATTAGGCTTCAAAATAGTGTGTTCGATTACTGACGCAATGTCTGTCATATTGAATTTTTATTTTTATTTTTTATCAAAAAGTGACACGTTATTTTATTCACTTTTACAAGTCATCTCGTCTTTGATGAATACTCGCCGGTTGTCTGTATATTTTTTTTGTACTGTTTTTTTCCACTTTGACAGGCATTTTTTGTCTATAATTTTGAAGCAAACATCTTTTTCTCCTTCCCGCCCCCAAGCGCGCACAGATTTTTCTATTTTGCAAATATTGTCTTTTTGAAATGTCACAAACAAGTCATTTAATTCGGTAAAAGCATTCCCATCAATCCCGCCTCCGATACTGATGAACGAAACGGTAAATCCTGCTGCTGTGTCGTCCGAATCGGTAGCTTTTGTAGGATTTTCCGCCGTTGCCGTATTTTTAAGACTCATACAGCTACACGACAAAATGGCAGCAAAAACAATTAGGATAGATTTTTTTTGGAACATAATTTTTTGATAATTTCTTTGAAATATAATTTTAACAGTACAATTCATTCTGCAAGTATCGCAATTTTTTTTTATTTTCGGGCAAAAGCGCGAAAGTATTTACATTCGGCGATGGCTTGCTGGTAAGTGTCGGTGTCTGCGTATTGTTTTTTGAGGGAAGAAAAATAGGTCGAATAAGACTCGGGAAGTTTTGGGATATTGTTGCTGCCGACGTGGTAGGTGTTTTCTTTGCTCGAAAAATACATTTTTTGTTGGCACTTTGCCGCCAAAAATGTCGCTTTCGCCGCCAGTTCGTGGTTGCCGCGGCTGGAAGAAATCGCTTTTTGGAGGTAAGTCAATGCCGCCGAACAGTCCAAGTTTTCTCGGTTGCCGACTGCCGCCGAAGGATTGGAAAAAACAATGTGCTGCTGCCCCATCTGCCGCCAGCTTGCTCCCGAGCGAAAAAAATCGGTCGCCCCAAAAGCATTTCCAAAGTACGTCATATTATAAAATGCCACGCCGAGTAGATAGTAATTTTCGGCAGCTTCGACAGGCGTTGCGCTTTTGGCTCGCGCCTCCAAGTGCAATAATTTTTCGACAATTTCCGCTTTGTCATACAGCTGCGCGTCGCTCGGCAAAGGGCAATGAACGCACTCTCGGACGGACGCATAAAACGGATTGTATAGGCGTTTAGCTCGATAAGTCGGCGGAATCTGACGAAAAACCTCCAACGAAGCCTCCAACCGAAGGTCGAGCAAAAGTTCTGTCGCTTTCAGGTCGAGTAGTTCGTAACTAATGTCTTCGGCGTTTTGGTCAGAAGTAAATATTTTTTCTAATTTTGTTTTTGGCTCTTTGCCGCAAAGCCCGAGCAAGTCATCAATGACTTCTATTTTTGGATTTTTTTGCAAATCCTGAAAGCTGTATTTCGACCGAAAAGCCTTGCCACGCGCGCCGACTTGTGTGTAAAGCGAAGCTACTTTATCGCAAAAATAGTCAATAAATCGCGGCTCATTTGCCGAAAAAACATCGTTTTTGAACCGAATTTCGTAAAGTTCTTCTTCGGTCGCAGCGTCGGCGGCTTGATAGTTGGCGATGCGTGCTGCCAATGCGCAAAGGGCGATTTGTTGGTCAATTTTTTCGTCCGAAACTTGGCTCCGAAGTTTGGAAAAAGTAAGTTGGGCGGCGTAATAATCGCCCGCCAAAAATTCTAAATAGCCGTTGGCGAGTTGCCAAAGGTCGGGACGGAGAGCTTTATTTTCGCCCGCTATTTTTTGCGTCAATTTTTGTAAATCAATCAAATAACTGCCCGATTGTGGTCGTGTCGGACTGCGATGATTGCTGAAAGAATTGCCCAAAAAAACTTTTTCCATTTTCCTAATTTCGGCGACCAATAGAGGCAATAGGTAGTCACATTTAGGGTTTATTTCGTAAATTTTTTCTATGTCTTCGGCGGCGTGGCTGTCGTCCGATGACGCTCGAAGTGCGTACATAGTTGTTTTTTCGCGGTCATTCTTACAAAAAGAAAGGCATTTTTGCCACTCCTCGTCGGTGCGAATGTCGAAACTTCTGAAAGCAGACTCGCGTTTAGTTTCGCTGTCTTGAAATACCAAAACGTAGTAATATGCTGCTTCTGCGCGTTGTCCGAGCTGACGCAAGGCGGCGGCTTTGTGTCCCAAAATCCAGTGATGGACAACACTATTTACCCTTTTATCTACTTTCGGGAGCAAGTAATCGCAAAGGCTGACGACTTGTTTGTAATCTTTTTTGTAATGTGCCAATCGAATAAGTTGGTAGGCATAGCGAAGGCGAATAAAATGAGATTGGAGGCGAACAAAAGGCTTTTTCCCTTCATCAATCAGCATTTGCATCAATTTTGGGTCACGGGTAGGATTTTTCCAAGGGTCGGCGGGAATTGTCACAAAAGGCTCACATTTTTTAGAAAAAATAAGATATTCAATCGTTTCAAAACACTTATTTTCTCGCAATATTTGAGCAAAAGTATTGCCCGCTAAACGTCCATCAAGACCTAATCGTTTGCTCTCGGTGATGGTCTGAAGTCGCTCTAAATCTTCGAGTGGAGTGCGATATACCAAGTTCTCGATATCGTCCAAAGTAGGTTCGCTGCAGAATCTTCCTTGCCATTCCAGTAGATTTTCGCGCCTTGTATTGTTGGTATCGGTAGGAAATTTTTGCGCCCAATTTTTCTCAAAACTCAAAAAAAGTGGAGCTATCGCCTGCGGCAACGAAAAAACTTCGGGCAATAAAAAAGAATAGCCCAAAAAACTGCGCTCCGAAAAGCCGCAACCCTCCGCAGTCCGAGCCGGAAAACACGAGCAACCGAAAGTGAATAGAAAAAATAAAAGTTGTTTTTTTAGTCTTTTCATGCGTAAAAAAATTGTTTTAGCCACCGATACAATTAATTTTCCATTGTTCGTGCCAAAAAAGGGCGAAGTTGGTCGTACGGTATTGTGATTCGCAGCCTACCGTAAACGGGATTGAAGGTAGAGAAAAAAATCAGTCCGCTTTGTCCGATAGTAAATAAAGTATAAGGTTCTTTTTGCGCCCAATTTTTAAATTCAGCATCGCTCGAATAGCGCGGATGTCGCTTCAATTCCTGAAAAATATACTCTTGAATAAAGGTTTCGTAATCGGTATTTTTTTTAAATAATTGGCTTTTTGTGACTTCTTTGCCCCCGTCTAAAAGGTCAAAATTGAAGGATTTACTTTCATTTCGTTCTTCCCAAGTGCGGCTGAAAGTGACCAATCCCGATAAATATCGGTCAGAGATTTGGCTCATTTCTGTCCAAGCGTAAGCTCGCACCGCCGCACGCATAGCAGGAGAGAATGTTACAAACTGTTGTTTTATCCGCTCGGCGTGGGCGCGACATTCTTCTATCCATTGAGTATTTACTTCGTCCATCCAACGATTGAAAACGATTTGGCTGGTTTTAGGGAAAATTAAATCATAGCACATCATGAAGTCAGCGTATTCGATGCAGCCGACTGAAAGTTGTTCTTTCAGTTCGAAAGAAGTATAAGAATTATTTTTATTTTTATCAATAAATGTGACTCGTCTTAAATCCAACTGCCCGTTGTTAGTACGGCAATTCATCGTACCTACTATCTGGTCGTAGTCGTTTTTTAGGGTCATCGAAGTAGTCAAATTATTCTCGGATAAGATGCCGCTAATATTGTAGGTTCGCTTTTCTTTCTTAATAAAAACAGTACCTGTGAGCCGTTGGTCGGTATTTTTTTGGAGGATAATTGCTGCTTCGCTTTGTAGAAACGAACCACAATAGCTGCGAATCCATTTGTCATCGCCACAATAAGAAGGTGTAATAATTTCTTTTTTTACTTCTATTAGTGACATAGTTGAACCCAACGTATTGCCTACGTTACTCCAATCTAAAAGCATATTTTTTTCTTTCAAGATGCCTTTCCATTCTCCAGAAAGCAGCGTATCGGCATAAAATTCGTGCAGCAAAAGCATCGAATCCTGCTCAATCGTTCCTTTCAGGAGGAAATGACTGCCGCTTCGCAGATACGTTAATGTGCCGACACATTGGCTCTGATTTTCTACCGAAAGCGTAACGGCGACATCGTTCAGGTCGTCAATTCTACCTTTGTAGTGTCGCAGGCGAGCAGGATTTTGTTTTCTAAATACATCGTTTTCTATTTTTTGAGAGGCGAAAGTTTGCGCAGATAAATTATTTGTAGCAGCTCCAAAAAATAGATTAAAAACTAAAAACGTGACAGGATAAAAAAAATACTTGTTGGGTTGGAAAATAATTTGTATCAAAATTTGTAGTAATTTATGTTCGTTGTGACGGAGCTGCAAATATATAAAATAAAACTATGTGTGTGGAGAAATTTTTTTTATTAATTTTTTAACGAAGTCGTATTTTTTTTAAAAAACATCTAAAAAACTCTTATTTTTGCAAAAATAAAAAATATGATTTTTCCAGAAAATTTGAAGTACACCAAAGAACACGAGTGGATTTTGATTCACGAAGATGATACCGCGACCATCGGAATCACAGAGTTTGCGCAAAGTGAACTCGGCGAACTTGTCTATATAGAGGTGGATACGGTCGGCAAGATACTTGCTCGCGACAAGGAATTCGGCACGGTGGAAGCCGTCAAGACAACTTCGGAGCTTTTTATGCCTGTGAGTGGCGAAGTTTTGGAGTTCAACACCGAACTGAGCGATAAAGGAGGCGACAATCCCGCACTAATCAACGAAGACCCTTACGGTAAAGGTTGGATTGTAAAAATCCGTGTTACGCAGCCAGAGGAGTTGGCTGACCTTATGACGGCGGACGCTTACGGCGAGTTGGTCGCCTAAAATTGGCTAAAAAATAGTATTTTGACACTAAAAAAATGGATTCCCGTCGTTTTGTGGTGCTTGGTGGTGACTACTTTGTCACAGATGCCGAGTAGTACGGTGCCGAAAATTGCTCTTTTTTCTCACATTCGTCACTTCGACAAGCTCGTGCATTTTGTTATGTACAGCACGTTGGCTTGGCTCGTGATGCGGACTTTCAGGAGTATTTCTTTCCGCTTGGCGCTGACGGTCGGGCTTTGCGTTTCGATTTATGGGCTGACGATGGAAGTGATACAAACTACCGTTTCCGCAGGGAGAAGTTTCGAGTGGTTAGATGAGTTGGCAAATAGTACGGGTGCTTTTTCGGCGTGTATTTTATTTTACTTTATTTTTTTCAATCGAAAAATGTGACAAAAAATGTTTTTTGTCACATTTCTATATAATTTTTGTATGAATGTTTCTGCTATCGTCGCAACGGCGCAACAAAATGTAATTGGGCGGAACAATCAAATTCCTTGGTATTTGCCTGCGGATTTGCGGTATTTTAAGCAAACGACGCTCCAGCACCACGTCATTATGGGGCGAAAATGTTATGAGTCTATCGGCAAACCGCTCCCCCAACGTACTAATATTGTCATATCGCGCAATCTTTTTTTTACGACTTCTGGTTGTTTGGTGGCTCGGTCGGTAGATGAGGCGTTAGAAATGGCGTATGACAATGGCGAGTCGGAGGCTTTTGTTATTGGCGGTGGCGAGATTTATCAACAGACGGTCGAGTTTTGGGACAAAATCTATGTGACCGAAGTTGATTTGTCAGTGCCTGACGGCGATATTTTTTTCCCAAATATTGCCGAAAAAGATTGGAAGGAAAGCTCCAGAATTGCGCACGTTAAGGACGAAAAAAATGAGTTCGATTACGTCTTTCGCATTTTGGAACGACGGATATGAAATTTGTACCCTTGTTTTGGCGTTCTAACGCTCGAACCAATGATGTCAAAAAATAAATTTCTTATTGTTTTTCTTCTTCTTTCCCTGCAAGTGAGTCTGCGTGGACAGTCCAATTTCGTGCTAAAAATAATCGTCACAGATTACGATAAGAATTTTATTTTGAAAAATAAAATCAATCCACAATCCAACTTTAAAGATTCTATTTTACTCCAAAAAGAAGTTACGTCTGTACTTCAAAAATTCCAGAACAAAGGCTTTTTAGCGGCTTCTTTGGACAGTGTGGAGAGGAAGGACAGTATTTTTACGGCGTATTTTCAGGTCCGAAAGTCGTTCTATTGGGCGACGGTGCGTAGCGATATAGACCCGATTTTTTTGAGTAAAATCGGGTATCGTGGCAATCTGTGGAGTGGTCAAAAATTTGATTATCAGGAGTTTGTAAAATTTCAGGAATCGCTGCTGACATTCACCGAAAATAACGGGTTTCCTTTTGCGTCCGCTCGCTTGGATAGTATTTTAATTACGTCTAATCAGGAAATTTCCGCAAGACTTTTTTTTAAAAAATATAAATTTATCACTATTAGTGACATAGAACAGGATAGCGAAACGGTAGTTAGTAAAGTTTTTTTAGAAAATTACTTGGGGCTTCGCACTGGCGCAGCGTATGATAAAAGTAGGCTAAAAAAAATTCGCGACCGACTGAAAGAATTACCATTCGTGGAAGAAAAGAAGGACGCTGTGGTCACATTTAAGGAAGCTAAGGCTGTGGTTCATCTTTTTATTACTAAAAAAAATGCGAGCCGTTTTGATTTTTTGTTGGGTCTGCTGCCCAATCCCAATGCAGCTTCGACGGGTGGCAATCGCTATATTCTCACGGGGACAGCCAATGCGGATATGTATAATTTGCTCAATCGAGGCGAGCGGCTTTACTTTGATTTTCAGCAACTTAGACCTCAAACGCAGCAGCTAAAAGTACAAATTTCTTATCCTTATTTGCTGGGTACGCCGCTCGGAGTGGATACAAAATTCGACCTTTACAAGCGAGATACGACCAATATTGATGTATCTTTTGATCTCGGACTTCAGTATCTGCAAGAGGGAGCGGGCAATTATTTGAAAGCATTTTTGAATATAGCCTCGTCGTCGCTGTTGAGCGTCAATAAGGGTCAAATACGAGCGTCCAAGGCACTTCCGACGGCGTTGGACGTACAAAATACGACTCTTGGCGCAGAAATAAGTCGGCAGCGATTGGATTATCGGTTCAACCCGAGAAATGGTTGGAATTATTTGTTTCGCGCAGGCGCAGGAGTCCGAAAAGTCACAAAAAACAGTTCTATTTTGAACCTTACAGACGATTCCCAACCGAATTTTAATTTTTCTTCGCTGTACGATTCTGTGCAGTTAAAAATTTTTCAGTATAAAATACAAGGGCAGGCGGAATATTATTTTCCTTTGTTTCGACGTTCAGCATTAAAAACTGCCTTGCGCTTCGGTGGAGTTTTTTCCGAAAAGCCACTGTATCGAAATGAACAATTCAGGATTGGAGGCAATCGACTGTTGCGAGGCTTTGATGAAGAACAGTTTTTTTCGAGTTTGTATGGTGTTTTTACACTCGAATACCGATTTTTGTTGGGTAAAAATTCTAATTTTTATTTATTTTCAGATTATGCGTATTTGGAAGATGTGACCGTCAACCGCCGTCGATTCGACCACCCGTTGGGATTGGGTGCGGGCATCAATTTTGAAACTTCGGTAGGTATTTTCGCCTTGAGCTACGCATTGGGACGCACAGACGCAACAAATTTCGACATTCGCGCAGGAAAAATTCATTTCGGATATGTCAGTTTATTTTAAATCTAAAAATCGGTCTTTGACTTCCTCTGTTGGAATGATGCACTGTTCTCGCCTGCCGAACCACCGATAGCGATTGCGCGCGATGATGCCGTAAACGCCGTCACGGACGAAGGCGGGGACGAAAATTAGGGCATAAAAAAGCCGCCAGCCACCGCCGAGCAGCTTCAATATTCGCAAACCAGCCTCCGAGCGAAGGTAGCTTTTGTCTTCTGCGATGAGGACGGAAGTGTTCAACGAATTGGGGTCGAGTCCGTGTTGGAGGAGTATTTTTTTGCCGACTTCGGATTGTAAGGATGCGAAATGGAATACTTTTTTGTGGTCGTGCCGAATCAAAAACTGTACGAAATTGGTACAAAAATTACAAACTCCGTCGAACAATACAATCGTCATTTTCAAATTTTTTTTAAGTATTTTAACAGAATTATTTGTGAATTTAGAATGTTGTAACTAATTGATTAACTGATGTTACGCAGAAACATTTTGATTGGTTCATTTGAGCTTAATTTTTGTAGCTATTGACTTGGTTTTTGTCACTTTTTTCCTTGATGAAAAAAGTAACCAAAAAAATCAAGTGCTCTGTATAAATTCTAAAGTTTTTGCCTAA
>JAYWGG010000178.1:0-5760 GCA_043778415.1 Saprospiraceae bacterium | reverse complement strand
CAGTAAAGGCGATACAATTTAAGTAAAAAAATATTTTTTTTATGAAAAACTATCTAATCAAAAATGCTCAAATTGTAAATCGAGGAAATATCGAAGTAAAAGATATTTTTATAAAAAATGGGCGTTTTGTGAAAATCGAAAATCATATTTCTACCCTCGAAAAAGTAGAAGAAATTGATGCGAGTGGTCAGTATGTTTTTCCCGGAATTATTGACGACCAAGTTCATTTTCGTCAGCCGGGATTGACACACAAGGCGGATATTTATTCCGAATCTCGAGCTGCGGTGGCTGGAGGTGTGACATCGTTTATGGAGATGCCAAACACAAATCCTGCTACACTTACCCAGCAATTATTGGAGGAAAAGTACCAAATTGCTGCAAAAAACTCTCCAGCCAACTACTCTTTTTTTATGGGAGCGTCCAACGATAATTTGGACGAAGTCTTAAAAACAGACACTAAAAATGTTTGCGGCATCAAGGTTTTTATGGGAAGCAGTACTGGAAATATGTTGGTGAATAATCCAGACACACTTGAAAAATTATTTTCTTCAACCCCGATGTTGGTCGCTACGCACTGCGAAGACGAAGAAATTATCAAAAACAATACAGAAAAGTGGAAACTTTTATATGGTAGTGACATAGCATTTTCAGAGCATTGCAATATTCGAAGCGTCGAAGCCTGCCTGAAATCAAGTACTTTAGCGGTCAATTTAGCAAAAAAATACGGTACTCGTTTACACGTCCTACATATTTCTACCAAAAATGAGCTGTCACTATTTGACAATAAAATTCCGTTAATAGAAAAGAAAATAACTGCTGAAGTTTGTGTTCATCATCTTTTTTTCAACAGCGATGACTATGAAAAATTAGGCTCGCTTATCAAATGCAATCCAGCCATAAAATCGCTCGAACATCAAAATTCACTTTTGCCAGCCTTGTTGGACAATACTTTGGATATTATAGCGACCGACCACGCGCCGCACACTTGGGAAGAAAAGCAAAATTCTTATTTTGGCGCGCCTTCTGGCTTGCCTTTGGTCCAACATTCGTTGAGCGTAATGCTTGATTTTTACCATCGCGGGCAGATTTCTTTGGAAAAAATAGTCGAAAAAATGTGTCACGCACCAGCCGAATGTTTCAAAATTCAAGAGAGAGGATTCATAGAAGAAGGTTACTTCGCTGACTTAATTTTTGTGGATATAGACAAAAAGTGGACTGTCACAAAAAGTAATATTTTGTACAAATGTGCTTGGTCGCCGTTTGAAAATCAAGCATTTCGAGGAAAAGTAACACGAACTTTCGTAAACGGAAATATTGTCTTTGAAAACGATACTGTCGTAGAGGGAAGTACGGGAAGCCGCCTTTTATTTCAAGGATAATTTTTATTTATTTGTTATTTATGCTTTATTTTGAAATAATTTTGCCGTTGGCAGTTCCAAAACCAACTCTTATACCGTTTTTTTCTGCATAACCGTTTAGAGTGATTGTGTCACCATCTTGTAAGAAACTTCTTTGCGAGCCGTCATTTAACAAAATAGGTTTCGTTCCTTTCCAAGCCAATTCTAACATAGAGCCGTAAGAATCGGGAGTTTTTCCACTGATTGTGCCCGAGCCGCAGAGGTCGCCGACCCTTACGTTGCAACCATTCACGGTGTGGTGAGCGAGCTGCTGCTGCATCGTCCAGTACATAGTTTTGAAGTTGGAGCGACAAATAGTTTGTGACTTTTCCATGCTAACTGTCTGAATATCAACGGTTAATTGAATGTCGTAGCTTCCTATGTTAGAAGTTTGAAGGTAGGGGAGCGGCGTTGGCTCTTGCGTCGGATTTTCTACTTTGAACGGTTCCAACGCTTCCAAAGTCACTATCCAAGGAGAAATGGTGGTCGCAAAATTTTTACCCAAAAATGGTCCGAGCGGAACATACTCCCAAGCCTGAATATCGCGAGCAGACCAGTCATTTAACAATGTCACACCGAAGATAAATTCTTCCGTTTTTTCAATCGGTATCGCTTGACCCAAAGTAGTATTTTTGCCGACTATAAACGCCATTTCTAACTCAAAATCCAACTGTTTGGTAGGTCCGAAAACGGGATTTTCAGATGACGCTATTTTCATCTGTCCATTGGGGCGAATAATCGGAGTTTCTGACACGACAACCGACGAAGCACGACCGTGATAGCCGACTGGAATGTGTAACCAGTTGGGTAACAGGGCATTAGCGGGGTCACGGAACATCGTCCCTACGTTGGTAGCGTGTTCGCGACTGCTGTAAAAGTCCGTATAATCACCAATTTTTATCGGAAGAAGCATCGTTACGGAGGACTGCGGGACTAAAAATAAGTGCGATTTTTCGACACTATTTGGGTAATTTGTGACATTCAATAATTTACTCAATTCAGTTCGCACTTGGTTGGTAGTATTTTTTCCAAGACCAATAAAACTATTCAAATTATCGTCTAAAAAAATATTATTGGGAAGTTCTTTGATGCTGTTGAAATAGCCCATTTTTTTTACCTCGTGCAGGTCAATGATGTAATTTCCGATAGCGGAGCAGAGTCGAGCAGGATATTTTTCATATTCAAAAACACCAAATGGAAGATTTTGAATAGAAAAATCTGAATCATCGGCTACTTCTACCCAAGAGCGATTATTGGGGCTATTTACTTGATACATAGGATTGTAAGTATTTTAAAAGTCTAAAGGATTCGGAAATTGCAGCGAGTATTCCAAGACTAATTTTAGTTTTTGATTGGAAATAATTTTGTAAGTTGTTGGAGTTAAGTTATCAAAATTAGGTATATGTTTATTTTCTTTTTTGCACTGGTTAGAATAAAAATCTTCTTTGCTGGGGTGCGTGTCTGTGGCTAAATTGAATGATTCATTCCATTTATTTTGTAAAATTATCTGGTAAATAATTTCGATTACATCTTTTTGGTGTATGACATTGACTGGATTTTTTCCGCCAAAAACTGTATTTTGTGACAAAAAAAAGTTTGCACCAGTCCTGCTTTCGCCTATCAATCCCGAAGGGCGGACGATGGTAACTTTCAGATTGCGAAGCGATTTGAGGTAATTTTCGGCTTCAAACAAGGCTTTTCCGCTAAAAGTTTCTGGTGTTGGCATATCAAATTCTGTCACAATTTGGTCATTATTGGCATAAACACTCGTAGAACTGACAAAAATAATTTTTTGAGTTTCCTGCTGAATTGCGTTTTGCGTGACGTTCATTATTTTTTTTAGAAAGTTATCAACATCGTTTTCAACTCTCACATTGGGCGGAATGTTGATAACTAAAACGTCGGCTTTGAAGAATTCTTTTTGCGCAGCATCAATTTCAAAATTGCTATCTGCCTGAAAATCAATAAGATAGGATTGTATTTCGCAGGCGTTCATCGATTCTAATTTGGTGGCAGTTGTAGTAGAACCTTTTACAGCGTAGTTTTTTGAGAGCAAATAGGTAGCCAATGGAAAGCCGAGCCAGCCGCAGCCCAATATGGAAATGGTCATTTTTCGATTTTTATTCTGGTCATTAAAAAGATACCGATGAAGAAAAACATTGCCATTGCGAGCAGACTTATGTGCATATTGCCTGTCACTTGGTCGATGATTCCGAAACTTAATGTTCCGATGATGATTGCTATTTTTTCGATTACATCGTAAAAACTAAAATAGGAAGCCGTGTCCAGCGTGTCTTGCGGGATTAATTTTGAGTAGGTGGAGCGCGAAAGGGACTGAATGCCGCCCATTACGAGTCCCACGCCGCACGCCAAGAGATAAAACGGCGTTTTGTCGTAGATAAAATAGCCCAAAAAGCAGATGACTGCCCAAATTATCATCGTCAGGAGAAGCGTAAATTTGTTTCCTTTGAGGTCTGAAATTTTTGCAAATAAGTAAGCGCCGCCGATGGCGAGTACTTGAAGTATCAAAATAATGCCGATGAGTTCGGCGGTTTCAAAATGCAATTCTTTTTCTGCAAAGGTAGAAGCTAAAAACAGAACTGTCTGAACGCCAGCATTGTAGGCGAGAAAAGAGAACAAAAAACCTTTAATATTAGGACGATTTTTGACTACAAGCCACACCTTTTGAAGCTCTCCAAATCCGTGTTTGATGAGTTGGGGGAGTTTTTCGCTGCGCTCTACTTCGGCGGGCAGGTCGCGAAAAGCAATTTGTGCAAAGCCAATCCACCAAACACCGACCATTACGAAGGCGATTCGGGCGGGCAGGGTAGTGCCTTCGGCGATACCAAATTTGGTGGGAAAAAGTATGACAATCAGGTTGAGAATTAGTAAAATTATGCTGCCGACGTAGCCATACGCGAAACCTTTGGCGCTTACGGAGTCGTATTTATCTTCGGAGGCGATGAGTGGGAGATAGGAATTATAGAAAACCAAGCTGCCTGCGAACCCAATGGTAGCAAGAATAAAGCAGCCCAAACCGAGCCAAAGTTGGTCATTTCCCTCAAAGAAAAACATTGTTATGCAAGCCAAGCCTCCTGTGTGGGTAAAGATTTTCATGAACAGTTTTTTCTTGCCGCCGTAGTCTGCGATGCCCGAAAGTGCGGGCGAAAAAAGTGCCAAAAGGAAGTAGGAGAGGGTGATAGAAAAGGAAAAAACCGCGCTGTTGGAGTAGTAACTGCCTCCGATATTGATTTGCGCAGCGGTCACTTTACTAAAAAAAGACGGAAAAATAGCTACCGAAATAACCAATGCGTAGGCAGAATTTGCCCAATCAAAAAACGCCCAAGCGCGGATAATTTTGGGATTGTTGAACGGTGAGATTGAGATGTATTCCATATTATTTCGTATTATTTTGCGAAAGATATGGAAAAATAATTGAGTTTAGAATATAATTTCTGAATTATTTGAGCTGATATTGCGCTCCGAATCCTACATTATTCGATAGTTGGAGCAAATTCGGTGATGTACTTTTCTGGAAACTGCAAAATAAAGTCGCCCGATGGGATATTTGCCATTGGACTTGAGTTAAAATATCTAATTGTATTAATTGTGACATAGATGAATTAGGTATTTCTGATGTAAAAGCGTCATACACAAAATTATCGTTAGCAGAATGTTGCCTTATACTATGCTGATTTTTGTAATAGATAAAGGAAGGAACAGCACCTAATCTAAAAGAAAATTTGTTTAAAAACTGGTATTGCAAATAAATAGGCGCTGCAATTTGGTGAAAGTAATTGATAGTAGAGAGGTTTGCGCTCTTTACAGAGTTTGAATTATTGGAAGATGAATTGGTTAAAGAACTATTTTCAGCTAAATAAAACTGTTGTTCTTTTGATTTATTTGCGAAAAAATTGTAATTAGCAGCTACGCCAAAATTTAAGTTTTTAGCTATCAAAAAATTGACTTCCGCTCCTATACCCAATCCGAGCGCGTTTCTAAAATAAGAATAGTTAGCTGCGGCGACTAAATTAATTGTGTACGACTTATTTTTTGTGATATTTTGGCGTACGGGAGTTGTTCTGAAATCTATAATTTTTGGAGTAATTTGTAGTTCACAAATACTTGAGTTTAAACTTTCTGTGACAGGATAATTTTCTGCTCTTTCTGTATCCTCTGCTTTTTTGATACCAGTAAAATCATTATCAACATTGTTAGTTTCTGTAATTGGTATATAATTTTCACGCTTTGTATTATTTGTAGATATTGTTCTGTTTTCTAATCTATTTGAAGAATTTTTATCTATTTTTTTACTCAAAAAATTATTTTGTTTTGAACTATTTATTGATTTTCTGGGGGCAGC
>JAYWGG010000177.1:0-2092 GCA_043778415.1 Saprospiraceae bacterium | reverse complement strand
CACCTCAAAGGTGTCGGTAACTTCGATTCCTCGAAGCCTCTATTTTTTCACAAAAAAAAGAATTTTAAAATGAAAAGAACAATTTTAATGCTGTGGGTGGCGGTCGCGCTGGCGAGCTGCAAAAAAGACACGCCGGTAGAGGCTGCGCCCGCCCTGCCTGCTGCCACCCAATCAGGCAAAAACACAATGGGCTGCAAAATAAATGGAGAGCTTTTCCTCCTGAACGGAAAAAGAGATTCTTGGGGCGTTGGACTCAGGGCTGTAGATAAGAAGTTAAGTGATACTACTGACTTTAATATCTCTTTCAACAGCTTCGAACCTAAAATTTACTTACTGATGCGTTCAATCAGTTTAGCAGCTAAAGACAGGGATACCCTTTCGCTCAACGGGATATATGCGCTTGACAACAGCTATGTAGTATTAAATGATCGGCGTGAAAATACAATAACGGGCGCATCTTATGAGTCCAATCGTACGCACGGTGGTACCTTGATTATAACCAAAAACACTCCGTCTTTTATATCTGGAACATTTGAGTTTGAGGCAATTCTTGACGGAGAGGACAGCACCAAGTCCGTCAAAGTGACGGAAGGACGGTTCGATATAGAAAAATGATCTGTTAGTTTTAAGTTTTTAATTTTAAGTTTTTAGTAATTTTATTTCATAATTTTTTAAATTTTACAAACAATGGTAAACAAAATGACGACTATTTTGCTACTGCTTTGCCTGCTGGCGAGCTGCAAAAAAGACACGCCGGTAGAGGCTGCGCCCGCCCTGCCTGCTGCCACCCAATCAGGCAAAAACACGATGGGCTGCAAAATAAATGGAGAGCTTTTCCTCCTGAACGGAAAAGAAGACTCTTGGAGCATTGGATTGAGTGCTGCTCAATATAATTTGAACGATACCGTCATCCGTTACAGTATCTCTTTCAACAGTCGTAAACCTAACATTTATGTAGAAATGTCCTCTATCGGTTCAGCAGCTAAAAACAATGATACCCTTTCGCTCAACGGAATACACCCATTTGAAAAACGATTTGTAATATTAGGTGACTTTCGTGAAAACACGATAACAGGGGCATCCTACCGTTCTGACCATATGCACGGGGGGACATTAATTATAACCAAAAACACTCCGTATTTCATGTCTGGAACATTTGAATTCGAGATTTTTAACAGAGAGGATAGCACCAAGTCTGTCAAAGTGACAGAAGGGCGATTCGACATAGAAAAATAATCTGTTAGTTTTTAATTTTAAGTATTTAGTAATTTTATTTCATAATTTTTTTAAATTTTACAAACAATGGTAAACAAAATGACGACTATTTTGCTGCTGCTCTGCCTGCTGGCGAGCTGCAAAAAAGACACGCCGGTGGAGGCTGCGCCCGCCCTGCCTGCTGCCACCCAATCAGGCAAAAACACGATGGGCTGCAAAATAAATGGAGAGCTTTTCCTCCTGAACGGAAAAAGAGATTCTTGGGGCATTGGACTCAGGGCGGTGCAGTATAAATTAAGTGATACTACCTACTATACTGTCTCTTTCAACAGCCGCGAACCTAAAATTTATTTGGCTATGTCTTCATTTAGCTTGGATGGTAATAATAGAGATACTTTTCCGCTCAATGGGATATTTGTATTTGACTACAGCTATGCGGTGCTGCAAGACTTTCGTAAAAACACGATTGCGGGCGTATCATACTATTCTGACCGTATGCACGGTGGTACCTTGATTATCACCAAAAACACTCCGTCTTTTATATCTGGAACATTTGAGTTCGAGATTCTTAATGGAGAGGACAGCACCAAGTCTGTCAAAGTGACAGAAGGACGATTCGATATAGAAAAATAATATTTTAGTTTTAAGTTTTTAATTTTAAGTTTTAAGTTTTTTTAGAGTATCATCAGTAATTTTATTAAATTGTAACTAATTGGTTATCAATTACTTGTGTGACTAAAAACTAATTACTAAAAACTAAAAACTACTTAGTAATTTTATGTCTTGTCCTGAAATAAGTTGACCAAAAAATCAACGAATTAAGATGGAAAAGAATCAAAAATCAAAGGACAGCCCAAAGACTATTCGACACTTTAGT
>JAYWGG010000176.1:0-5811 GCA_043778415.1 Saprospiraceae bacterium | reverse complement strand
TTCGTTACGATGCACGGCATCGCGCCTCAAATCTGCCTTGTTTTGACCCAAAATTCTGCGTCACAATATTCAGTACCTTATTTTCTCTTCATTCCTTATATTCTTTTTCCAATCAGAAAAAATGAATGTCTTGCTAATATGTTAAAAAAATATCTTATTTTTTCTTTGTTCTCGCTCGGCGCGCTTGTCCAACTTTTTGCGCAAGCCGCCCCTCGAAATGCAGAGGAGCAGCTAAAAAAGACGACGGATAAAAACGAAGAAATGCGGCTTTCTTACGAAGTAGCGCAGAAATCTTTAGCGTCCGACCCCGCCAAAGCGTCCGAATATGCGCACAGAGCCTACAATCTTGCTACCGACTTGGGCAACAACAGCATGATGGCAAAAGCCGCTTTCATCAATGCTGAAGGGTTCAATCGCCGCAAGGACAACAGCGGCGCGCTCATTCGCTACACTCGAAGCCTCGAGTCGGCGCGGAAGGTCGGCGACACGGACATTTCGTTGAGTTGCTACGCCAAAATGCAAGATCTCGCTATCCGCGAAAATAACATACGACAAGCCTACAATTACAGTTTGGACGCTATCGCAATGCTCCGAAAGTCGGGCGGTACGGTGACTAAAATCGAATCTGCGCCCGCTTCGTCAAGCGCGTCTGGCGGCGGCGGCGGCGCGTTCAATAGCCGAGAACGCGAAAAAATCATACAAGAAAAAAAGGCGTTGGAGCAGCAAGTCGCTTCGCTGATACAAGAGCGCAACCAGTTGAGTGGCGACAAAACAAAATCTGCCGTCACGCAGCGTCAGTTGGCAAAAGAAAAAGACGAAATCAAACAATCACTTGCGGTGAAAGAAAAAGAGGTAGAAAGTATGAGTTCGGAGCAAGCCAAAACGGAATTGGTGGTCTTGCGGCGACAGCGACAGGTCGAAGGTTTGCAAAAAAAACAAACTTTGGACTCCCTGAAAAACTCTATCATCATTGGACAAAAAAATTTAGACCTCGAAAATACACAGCTTCGCTTGGAGCAAACCAACTATTTGAGGAATATTCTTCTCGCTATTTCGGGTTTTGTATTGGCGTTGGCGGGACTTTTTTACTCTCGCTACCGCTCCAAACGAAACGCAAACGTGGTGCTGGAGGATAAAAATAAAATCATCGAAACTGAGCGCGAGCGCAGCGATAAGTTGCTGCTCAATATTTTGCCGCCCGCTATTGCGCAAGAACTGAAAGAAAAAGGCAAGGCGCAAGCTCGAAAATACGACGACGCAACGGTACTTTTTACCGATTTCAAAAATTTTACGCAGATAGCAGAACAGCTCTCTCCAGAAAAATTGGTAGAAGAATTGGATTTTTATTTCAAAGGATTCGACGCGATTATTTCAAAATACAATATCGAAAAAATAAAAACCATCGGCGACGCTTATATGTGTGCGGCGGGTTTGTCGGGTAGAAATTCTACGACGACCAATATGGTGAAAGCTGCGCTCGAAATGCGCGACTTCATGGAACACAGTCGCTACGAAAAAGAACAGCGCGGCGAACCTTTCTTTGAAGCCCGAATCGGTATTCACACCGGTCCAGTGGTGGCTGGAGTGGTCGGAAATGATAAATTTGCCTACGATATTTGGGGAGATACGGTCAATATTGCCGCTCGAATGGAGCAGCACTGCGAACCCGGCTACGTCAATATCTCCGAAAACACATTTTGGCAAGTCAAATACGACTTTGAATGTGCGTATCGTGGAAAAATTGCTGCCAAAAACAAGGGCGAAATTGATATGTACTATGTAAGACAGGCGATATGAGCAATCAACTTTACGAAATAGCACTCATGAAAATCCCCAAGATTGGGGCGGTAACTGCCAAAAATCTCATCAGTTATTGCGGCGGTGCGGAGGAAGTTTTTCGAGCCAAAAAGAAAGATTTACTCCATATTCCGGGCATCGGACTTTCATTGGCTGAAAATATCTTGACCCAAGATGTCTTGCTGTGGGCGGAACAGGAGGTGCAATTTCTCGAAAAAAATAACATACAAGCCATTTCTTACACCGACAAACGCTATCCGCAGCGACTTCGCAACTACAATGACAGCCCGTTGGTGCTTCACTACAAAGGCAACGCTGACCTGAATCAAATCCGAGTAGTCGCAATAGTAGGCACTCGCTCGCCTACGTCTTACGGAAAAATGATGTGCGAGGAGCTGGTAGAGGGGCTAAAACCATATAATATTCTGTTGGTCAGCGGACTCGCCTACGGCATAGACGTGACGGCTCACCGCCATTGCCTCGAACACGGCATCGAAACCATCGGCGTGCTCGGACACGGACTAAAAAAAATCTATCCTTCTGCTCATCGCAGCATTGCGGAGCAAATGACGGAGCGCGGCGGGCTGCTTACCGAGTATCCGAGCGATGAAGAACCCGACCGCGAACATTTTCCTGCTCGCAACCGCATCATCGCTGGTATGTGTGATGCTCTCATTGTGGTCGAAACCGCGCTCAAAGGCGGCTCTATGATTAGCGCGGAAGTCGCCAATGAATACAACAAAGACGTTTTTGCCGTACCCGGAAAAGTGCGTGATAAATTTTCGCAGGGTTGTAATTTATTGATAAAAAATCACAAAGCGCAGCTTATAGAGTCTGCCGCCGACCTCGTCGCGATGCTTCGTTGGGAGCAAGAAGAAGAAAATGAACAGCGAAAGATTATCCAACAAAAGCTGTTTGTAGAGTTGGACGAGTATGAGCAGCGAATTATGAATATTTTGGCTGCCGCCGAAGATGCGGGAGTCGTGATAGACAAAATTAGCTACCAAAGCGGATTTTCATCGAGCGAAACCTCTGCGTTGCTGCTCGGATTAGAGTTTCAGGGACTTGTCCGCACGCTGCCCGGCAAGCGGTATGTAAAAATATAGGAAAAGAAAACGCACAACTTTTAGGTGAGCGACTCTCTATTTTTCGATATTAAGTTGGTCAGGTTTACGAAATCAGCTACATCGAGCTGCTCGGGACGCTTTGTAAAATAGTCGCTTTCCAAAATTGGGTCGTTGGCAAGAAAAAATTTCATCGTGTTGCGGAGCATTTTTCGGCGTTGTCCGAAGGCTTGCTTTACGACTTGGATAAACAAAGTGTGGTCGCAGCCGAGTTCTGTTTCGCTGCGGCGCAGCAAGCGAATGACTGCCGACTGGACTTTGGGCGGCGGACTGAAAGAGTTGGGCGGCACTCCGAGCAGCAGCTCGCCGTCGTAAAACGCTTGTACCAAGACACTGATGATGCCGTAAGTTTTGCTCCCCGATTTCGCCACCACGCGCTCCGCTACTTCGAGCTGAAACATTCCCACCAACTCTGGCACCAGCTCCCGACAGTCCAACATTTTGAATAATATCTGTGAAGAAATATTGTACGGAAAATTTCCGATAATCGCAAAAGGCTCATTTTCAGTGAGATGTTTCAAATCTACTTTCAAAAAATCCTCCTCGACGATGCGCGGTTTGAGCTTTGGGAAATGGCGTTGCAGATGCTCCACCATATCGCGGTCGGCTTCTACGGCGAAAAGCGGCGTGGGCTTCGGCAGCAGATATTTGGTCAGCATTCCTTTTCCGGGACCGACTTCTACGACATATTTTACCGAATCAGTAGTCGTCAAGCTGTTTGCTATCTGTTCGGCAATGTGTTCGTTGGTCAAAAAATGCTGTCCGTATGATTTTTTTGCTTTCAAAAGTCTTTATTTAAGTTCAGGTTTTACTTTCCTTTTTTGGCTTTGTTCGCCTTTTGCATATCATTTTCTTCAGTGCCAAATTCTCTACTTTTGAATAGTTCAAACCTGTTCGGCTTCGACTGCGGAGGAAAATAATTATTAGTTACGTCTATGTCGGCAGTTTCCAAAAACGGGTCGAGCGTCACTTTCTTCAATTCTTTGGTAGAAGTGAATGATTTTTTTATTTCTTTTTGGTCAAAACGCCAGATTTCGGCAGGGATTCTGTGCAGCTCTTTACTGCCGTCTTTAAATTCTAACTCAATGATAACAGGCATTACCAAGCCGCCGATGCGCTTGATGGTCACTTCGTAAAAATTGTTATTGGCTTCCAGCACTTCTTTTTCTTCTTTGGAAAGCGAGCTAAAAAATTTAGTGTAGGTTTCTCGGTCGCCGTCGCTCACTTCGAGCGGATTGAATGTGGTATAAAAATCTTTTAACGAAGGGTCAATTTCGTCTTGTGTTTTTTCGATTTTTTCGTTGCGGGTGATGGAAATATTTTTAGGCGCATCGTCTTGTTCTTGTTTTTTGGACGCATTTTCTTTGTCTGGATTTTTGGTATTCAGACGCAGCCAACGGACGGATTCGATAGCCATATCGTTGTTGTCGGTAGAAAAAAACCAGCCGCGCCAAAACCAATCCAAATCAACTGCCGATGCGTCCTCCATAGTTCGGAAAAAATCTGCTGGCGACGGGTGTTTGAATTTCCAACGGGTTGCGTAGGTTTTGAAAGCGAAATCAAACAATTCGCGCCCCATCACAGTTTCGCGAAGAATATTGAGAGCGGTTGCAGGTTTTCCGTAAGCGTTGTTACCAAACTGAATCAGCGACTCCGAGTTGGACATAATCGGCTCCAATTTGGCTTTGTCGGCTTTCATATAATCTACGATTTTGTTGGCTGGTCCGCGTCCCGAAGGAAAATTTCGCTGCCATTGTTGCTCCGTCAGGTACTGCAAAAAAGTGTTCAAACCTTCGTCCATCCACGTCCACTGTCGCTCATCAGAATTGACAATCATCGGAAAATAATTGTGTCCTACTTCGTGGATAATAACTCCCAACATTCCATATTTAGTGCGGTCTGAGTACGTTCCATCTTTTTCGCAGCGACCGAAGTTGAAGCAAATCATCGGATATTCCATTCCGATTCGGTCGGCGTTGATAGACCAAGCGCACGGATACGGATAATCAAAAGTGTAATGGCTGTACCATTTGAGCGTGTGCGCAACCGCTTTGGTAGAATATTTTTCCCACAAAGGATTGCCCTCTTTTGGATACATTGACATTGCCAACACCACTCGCCCATCGCTTTGTTTTACGCCCATCGCGTCCCAAATAAATTTTCTGGACGTTGCGAAAGCAAAATCTCGTACATTTTCCGCCTTGAATTTCCATGTTTTCGTCGCAGAAGATTTTGTTTTTTCACGCTCTTTGGCTTCTTTTTCGTTTGCGATTACGACGGGTTCGGTCATGGATTGTTTGGCTTTTTCAAAACGGTTTTGCTGTTCGGCACTCATAACTTCTTTGACATTTGAAATCATGCCTGTAGCCGCCACCAAGTGGTCGGCGGGAACATTGATGCTCACTTCGTAGTTGCCAAAAGGCAGCGTAAATTCTCCCGCACCCAGAAACTGCTTGTTTTGCCAGCCATACACGTCGTTGTAGTCGCACATTCGCGGAAAAAACTGAGCAATCGTGTAAAGATAATTGTCATCTTCTTTGAAATATTCGTATCCGCTGCGCCCGCCAATCTTGAGTCTGTCGTTGATATTGAACCGCCATTTTACTCGAAACGAAAAAACTTCGCCTTTTTTCAACGGTTTTGGCAAATCAATCCGCATCATCGTTTTATTGACCGTGTAGGGCAACGTTTTTCCGTTGAGGTCTTGCACAAAATCCAACTTGTAGCCGCCGTCAAAAGTACGTCCCGAAATCATCGCTTGAAGGTCGCTTGCGCTCATCTTGTCGCTGATTCCGTTGCTGTTCACTTTGTAAGTGTCGGAATCTTTGTCCCAAATATTTTGGTCAAGTTGTAGCCAAAGGTAAGCCAATTCGTCGGGAGAGTTGTTGTG
>JAYWGG010000175.1:0-5814 GCA_043778415.1 Saprospiraceae bacterium | reverse complement strand
AAATAGTAATCGTGGGCTTTTTGCAAGTCCGATGTTTTTTCTATTTCCTTAAAAAACGAGCGCGTGTAAAGGTAATGAACCGCTATTCCGTTGAGATTGTTGTTTTCCCATTTGGCTCTGCCAGCCGCCACTTCGCGCTCCAGAAGCTGATACATTTCTAAAAATCGTGCATCAGTATATTGCACCGCACGGCTCAGCATACTGGAATAAACTGTATTATTCTTCAAATTTGTGACATTCAACTTATCCAAATGTCCCATTCCTTCCACGATGTACTGCGTAATGTACCAGTCGTCGCGTCCGCCAGCGAACCACTCAAAACCACCGTTGCTCAACTGTCGCTCCGCAAGTTTTTGGAGCGATGCAGTTTTCTCCGTTGCCATGCGCTGAAGGTCGAAAAGCACGCCGATATTTTTCTTTTGCGCTTCTTCGTTTTGCGCTGCAAATACCCACGGCGTTTCTTCGAGCAAAGCAGCCTTCAATTCCTGATTTTTGGATAAATTACTCAAAAGTGCGTCGGTATTTTTCCATTTCTCAAAAATATTTTGTATTTTCGGATTGGAATTAGCGGCACTCGAAGCCAGCGCATTGGCATAAAAGCGACTGAATATTTGCTCGCTGCAATCGTACGGATATTCCATTAGATACGGAAGTGCTTGCACGGCATACCAAGCGGGATTTTGGGTGAACTCGAGGGTCAATTTATGGTTTTGGAGCGTATTAGAGTTGCGCGAGTTCTTCAAACTTTCCATCGTAAATGTCTTTTTTTGTCCGCCCCGAACAGGCAAAGGCAGCGATTCTGTCACCAACATTCGGTTGGTCAAAACGGGCAAAGTATTTTCTTCTCCGTCCGAAAAATCTCCTGCTTTTGCGATGATTTTGTAGGTGACGGCATTGACTTTTCCTATCGGAATCCTCAAATTCCAAGCCAGCGAAACGGACTGTCCCGCCTCCGAAGTGAAAAGAATATTAGCAGCCGTGTTTTCGAGCAAACCGTCAATCGGTTCGTTGGTAATCGCGTCAAAAAGTTGCAAAGCGGCTACACCTTTCAGCGTTTCTTTGGTCAGATTATTGACTTTTGCCGTAAATTCTACTTGGTCGCTTTCTCTCAAAAATCGCGGCGGGTTCGGAATTATCATCAAGTCCTTTTGTGTGACGATACTTTTTTGACTCAATCCGAATTTTAGGTCTTTGGTATGCGCCAACGCTAAAAACTTCCAGCGTGTCAGCGCCTCATTCATCTTGAATTTTAGGATAATATTGCCGTCCGCATCGGTCATCAGATTGGGCATAAAAAAGACCGTTTCGTTCAAGTTTTTCCGAATCTGAACGCCTGAAAAATCAACTTTGGGCGTTGTTGGACTGCTTGTATCTTCCACTTTTTCGGCAGGCGGCGGGCTTGCGGAGGCGGTGTTGGCAGCTGACAAAGTCAATCCGCTTACTGTTTTATCCATTTCCATTTGCGCACCTTCTGGCATTTGGGCGGATTTCATCACTTTACCTCTATCCATTTGCCTTTCAATACTTCTGTACATATTTTCATAAAATGGAAATCCAAACCAATTCAGGTAGTCGTAGAATTTTTGGTCAAAATTAGACTGAAATGCGTACCAATTTCTTTGGTGAAGTTGAGCGTTTTCGGCTCTGAAAGTAAGTTTTTGCAGAGATTTAGAGGCATAGGAAGTCGGAAAAAGCGACAAATTCCAACTGTGTGGCAAAAATTGGTCCAACGATTCGTCGTACATAGCCGCCAGCATTTCGGCGGCAAACTTATCTTTTTTCTTCCCCGATATTTTTATTTTCCACTCCTCCTCTTGTCCGGGAAGTAATTTATCCCGAAAAGTTGCGTACTCAAACACCAAATCTTTGTTAGTCCAAGGCACTACGACAGTCTGCGTTTCGACGTGCGCTCGATTATTTTTTATGTAACTTATGTGACAGTGTATATTTCCTCTATCAGCCTCCAGAATCGGAAAATCAATATGTTCAAACTTCGTAATATCAATCCATTGACTGTTCACGATTTCGCCGTGCCGCTCCAACTCCAACAAGACTTTAATCTTGTCGGCAGCCGTCCCAATATGAATCATCGCCGTATCACCCGGCTCATGCGAATCCATAGAAAGTACCGAAAAACTGTTTTTATTGGTAGGAATCAGTTTGTCTTTGAGGTTGTAAAGCGTAAAATATTTTGTTACTTCCATATTTTCTCCGAATTTATCTTGTGTTTTGAGTGTGACAGAATATGCGCCCGGCTCCCATTTGTCTTTTTCTAACTTGCCGAGTTCAATCGTATTGCTTTTTTGAGAGTCAAAATTAGAAGAAAATACTTTTTCCTTTTTTTTCCAATTTTGGATTTCGTCTTCATTTTGATAGGCATATTGCGGAAAAAAGCGAGAAAATTCTCCTTTATCCATCAAAAACACATCAGGTTTTGTCCAAAAACGTTCATTAAACACTTTTTTGGGTGAAATCAAACTATGCACCACGACCGTTCCTTTTGCGTCTTCGTGCTGTCCATTTAGGTTGTTCGTGATGAGTGCGAAGGATTTCAGATTCTTGATATTGATGAGTTCTGGCACCGATATATCCGCCTCCAACGCAATATAGCCTACCGAAACGTTCCCGACAGCCGAGCGAGTTTCGCCGTTAATATCGGTCACGTCTGCATAAATTTTGTAAGAAAATTGCGCTTTTGTACTTTTAGACACCGAGCGGTCGGGCAGAGCTTTAAAATTAATTTCAAATTTTCCGTCCTTATCTGTGACAGTTTCCGCTGTGACAATTTGCTGCTGCCCCGAACCCATCGGCGGACGACGATAGCCCCACCAAACGCGTCGCCAGTACGGATACTCGACCTCGCGAACTACCCGATATTTTACCTTTGCGCCGTCAATATTATTGCCAGCAAACGCTTTCGCAAGCCCTTGAAACTGTATATTATCGTTGATTTTGTAGCTGTTTGTGACAGACAAAAAACTAACTTCAAACTTCGGTCGCTTGTATTCTTCCACCTGTGCAGACGCAGTTCCACCACGATTAGAGTTGATTTGCATAGCTCCCAACAAGCCAGCCGAAGGAGCAACAAACGAACCGTTGAATGTGCCAAACTCATTGGTTATCAACGTTTTATCTTCTATTTTTTGTCCATTTGCATCGGTAAAAGTAACGGTAACGGATAGGGAAGGCTGGACGTGCGGCATATTTTTTTCGTCCATCTCCACCACCAAACCCTTGAAGAAAATAGTCTGTCCGGGACGATAAATAGAGCGGTCTAAAAAGAAATGTGTGACATTGTATTTTTGGCGTTCTTGCTTGTAATAATACTGCGAAAATCCGTCTTGCAGATGCAAAGTATCTTTTCCATTGATAAATTTGAGCGTGTAATATTTGTTAGGCTTGAGTCGCGGATACATAAAACCGTCCTTGTTTGTGACAGCGTTTCCTTCCTTAATAAATTCATTGCGGCGCGAAGTTGGGTCGTATTGTTGCACAAAAATTTCCGTCGTTAGGTTCGGTAAAGGCTCGCCCGTCGTCCTGTCTGTCACGATAAATTCGGGAAGTTTCAGCTCGTCTTGGCGGTGCAAAAATGCGATGTTAGAAACGTGAGTAAGCGCGAAAGCTACGGCATTTTTTTCTAACGTAAACGCCTCATTTACAGAAACAAAGAGCATATAAATTCCCAACGGAAGTTTATCAATAAGCACTTCTACGCCATGACTTCGGTAGTCTTTTTCGTCGAGTAGCTCTACGCTCCACGCCTTGACGGGTTCGAGTGAATTAAGGAATTTTATGGCTTCTATTTCGCCGTCGCGTCCTTCTTGGTATTCTTGTTTTTTCTCTAACTCTCGTTTTAATTTTTCTGAAAATTTAATTATTTTGAAGTGCATTTGTGACAAATTTTGATAATCAATTTTTGCCAAAAAAGACTTGTTGGGAAGATTGACCAATTCGGTTTGGACTTGCAGCGTTTTTTGTAAAATACTCATTTTTAGGGTTAAACAATTTGCGCCCGCCCTTCCATTTTTGTTCAATGCTATGCCTTCGTCGCAAAGTTTTACCGCTTCTCGGAGTTCCCATTTGCCTACGGAGTCGGGATTGGGCTGGTAGTTTTGCCCTTTGTCGCGATGATAAGTTGCAAGTAAATACAATATTTCGGCACTCTGATATTTTTCTCGCATCGCCTCCAAAGCCTGCAAATACAAAGAATCTTTGTTTTCCATAACCGCATTGTTGCGGACAAATTGAATCCGTTTGATGTCCAAATCCATCAAAGCAGGTGTTGGTTTTTCGGAAATATTTTTTTTAATTAATTCTTGAAACAGTGACGTGGCAAAATATTTATTTGAAGTAGAATCGCGCGTTGTGAATTTTTCGACGGCAAATTTTTCGGCGGACGCGAAGGCATTTTCTTGGTCAATAACAAATTTGTAAGCAGGTTCGGTCAGAAAATTGCGTTCGTTCGCAAAATAATCTATTGCACGATGGGCTAAAAAATCATATAAAGTCGGGCGCACATTGACGGGATTAGTTGATTTTTGCCGAATTGCATCAAAATCGGCAATATTTACGGTCTGTAATCTATCATCTTGAAGCGAAGCCAAATAATATTTGGCAGATTCTTTGGAAAGTTGTGCGACGCTCCACGTCCGAATATCCTCATTTTTGAAATCAAGAGTCGCGGTTCGATTTTGGATATTATAAATATTAGCGTTCAAATAGCTTTTATAAAGCTCGCCCATCATGGATTGTAAAATTGGCTGGACAGGAAACTCCGCCTCGTCCGTTTCTTTTTTGAGCTTATCTATCGCTTTTGCGAAGCCTTCCTCCTCCAAATCCATCTCGTATTTTGCCCGATAAATGAAAGTTTTGATAGTTTGTGACGGGTTTTTATCTGCTTTTGCTTTCCGATAAATTTCTTCTATCTTCTTCAACGCAGATTTTGGCAAGCCGTTTCCCTCTAATTGTTCGATTTCTTTCCAATCGGACTCGTAGGTATTGGTGTTATAATTTGTCATAGTAGGGTTTTGTGACACTCCTTTTACAGAAAAAAAGAGCATGAATAGTAAAAATATAGGAATGTTGCGGTGCATAGGGTGATTTTAGTTTCGTGATAGTTGTGTTGGGAACAGTTTAAAATTGAAGTATTTTATCTTCATTTATTATTTTCCTAAAAACGAAATTATTGCAAATATGTTGTAATTCAGTGATGTATGATTTTTTAGACGAAAAAATACTTACGCACAACTAAAATCCCAAGGGATTAAACGTTTATAAAAACAAATGCCATATATATGCGTCTTCTACGGAGTCGGACAAGATATACAACGTATTTTCCTACAAACGTTTGGTGTCTTTGGCATTGATTTATAAGACCTTTTTTTGCTTAAAATCATGCAAATAGCATTTAATTTACATTTTTAAGAAAAAATACCACCGTTAAGCGCACTTTTTGAGTCCATTCCTGAAAAAAAACTAAAAAAATCTTATCATTGCAAAGAAAAACAACTAATAATGAAAAAACTAATTTTTTTGGCGATTTTCGCAATCGCTGCCGCCGCCCCAACTTGGGCATATCTAGCAGGCATGGGTGATTTATATCTAGGAGCCAAAATGGCAATTGTAGGATCGTTGATCTCAGTAGTACTTTCCATGCTATTCCTACCCAATCAGCATGCACCCACTCATCCTAAAGACCATATTTCCAACGTAAGCCAACGAGGTTTCATCCAAGAACTTCAACATTCATATAACATCGCTCTAAGATCGAATCTGTGGCCTCTTCTAGTGGTAAAAGTTGTTGGAGGATTTGCC
>JAYWGG010000174.1:0-22736 GCA_043778415.1 Saprospiraceae bacterium | reverse complement strand
TTTGAAATAACTAATTGCATGATTTAAAAATTTAATAATTAAAAAAATAAAATACAAAAAGCAGTTTTGGGTTAAAGCGTTGTAAAGATTCGTTGGTCGAGTTTGCAAACTAAAAACAAATATACACTATTATTTTCACTTGCCAAATTTTTTTACATTTATTTCTAAAAAAAAATACAAAAAATATAAAAAACCGCTATATCACACCCAATTCTTTGCCAACTTTAGTGAATGCGGCAATCGCAGCGTCCAAGTGCGCACGCTCGTGACCTGCCGAAATCTGGACTCTTATCCGAGCTTTATTTTGTGGCACTACGGGATAGTAAAAACCAATCACATACACGCCTTCGTCCAGCAGACGGTTGGCAAAAGTCTGCGAAAGTTTGGCATCGTAGAGCATAACGGGGACTATCGGGTGCACTCCTTTCAAAATATCAAAACCTGCTGCGGTCATTTTTTCTCGAAAATAAGCCGTATTTTCTTCCAATTTATCTCTCAAAGCTGTACTCTCACTCAATAGTTCCAAAACCTTGATGGACGCGCCCGCGATGGAAGGTGCCAACGTATTAGAAAATAAATAAGGACGGGAACGCTGGCGGAGCAACGCCACTATCTCACTTTTGGCAGCCGTGAAGCCACCCGAAGCACCGCCCAGAGCCTTGCCAAAAGTCCCCGTGATGATGTCCACTCGCCCCATAGCATTGCAATGTTCGTGCGTGCCGCGACCTTTTTTGCCAATAAATCCAGTTGCGTGACATTCATCGACCATCACCATAGCGTCATAGCGGTCGGCGAGGTCGCAGATTTTATCTATCTGCGCAAGGTATCCGTCCATCGAAAAAACGCCGTCGGTCACGATTAATTTCCGCCTTGCAGAGCCTGCGTTTTGCAGTTGAATTTCCAAATCCGCCATGTCATTATTTTTGTAGCGAAAGCGTTTTGCCTTACAAAGTCTGATGCCGTCGATAATGGACGCGTGGTTGAGTTCGTCGCTGATGATTGCGTCTTCTTCTTGCAGAAGCGGCTCAAAAATCCCGCCGTTGGCATCGAAAGCGGCAGCATAAAGAATGGCATCTTCCATACCCAAAAAGTCAGCAATTTTGCGCTCCAACGTCTTGTGCAAGTCTTGCGTCCCACAAATAAACCGAACCGAAGAAAGCCCAAAACCGTGGGTATCAATGGCATTTTTGGCGGCTTCGATAACAGCAGGGTGCGACGACAAACCCAAATAATTATTGGCACAAAAATTCAAAACATCTGCGGTCTTGGTGGTCTGGATTACTGCCGACTGTGGCGTAGTAATGATTCTTTCTTCTTTGAAAAGCCCCGCAGACTTGATGCTTTCGAGTTCGGCTTGGAGTGAATTTTTTACGTTTTGGTACATAAATTTGGATTTATATTAATTTTAAGATAATTAATTTTGGAAAATATTTGCAAAGTAAGTTCAATTTAATACCTTTGCTCAAAGAACAAACAAATTTTTTAACAAAAAGATGAACAAAGTGCTTTTCAACAAGACAAAATTATTGATTTTTCTGGCTTTTTCTGTATTTTTTTTCGCCTGCGAAAATAATAAAAAAGGCGACCCTCGTGACACGGCTGATACAAAATATATTAAGCCCGGCGAATCATCTCCTACGGAAACAAAAGACGCTACTGGCGGCGCAAATATCTCGGCAGTGTTGGCAAAAATGCAAGGAAAATGGCAGTACGGAGCGGAAAAAAGCCAATTTTTGGAGGTCAAAGGCGACAGATTTTTAACTTCCGACGGAGCAGGCAAAATATTGAGCGACGAAAAATTTGAATTTCATAGAAAATGTCCCGATACTTGTATGAAGAATGGTGTATCAGGCGACACATTTTGCTTCACGCTTTCTAACAGTGGCGGCACGTCCAACTGCTATTTGATAAGAGGATTGGACGGCGAATCTATGCAATACGCTGCGATTGAGAACTCCGAAAACGTCACAAGTTTCGTGAGAATAAAATAAGAATGTAATTTTTTTGTACCATATACCAAATGAGAGGTATGCCTCTGTCGAGCAATCGGCAGAGGCTTTTTTTGTGTTATTTTGTTGATTTTTCGAGCCAAACGAACTCTCCCTGACGGTTGATATACGCCCAAACACCTGCCGTTTCAGTCCAAGCAAGTCCGTTTTTGAACGGTAGGACGTGGTCAAAAGTAGCTGGAATAGCGAGTTTTCCTGCCTTATTGATAAAACCCCATTTATCGTTGATTTTTACTTGTGCCAATCCACTTGAAAATATACCTGCGTCTTCAAACTGCGGAATAATTATCGGCTTTCCGAGCGCATTGATGTAACCAAATTTGCCTTCATACTGAATCAACGCAATATCCTCCGTAAAATCACCCGCAAAATCAAACATGGGTTCTACCGTCATCTCGCCTTTCATATTCACGAAACCGTACAGATTTTCGTCCGAAACGGCGAGCGAAAAGCCGCAAAAGAAGTCGCCTTCCGAAAATCCTTCCAAAATTCGGAACTTTGGCTCTATCAAAAAATTTCCTTTTTTGTCAATCAAACCCCAAAAACCATCGCAATGCACCACCGCCGAGTCGCCCTGAAAGGCTTTACAAAACTGAAATTGTAAAGGAATCACAATTTTTCCACGCTCATCAATGTAGCCATTTCCGCCGTTGAGCGCGACCACCGCCAGCCCTGCACGAAACTCCCCCGCTGCGTCAAAAGCTGGCTCTACCAACCACTCCGCTTCGTGATTGATGTACCCAAAATAATTGCTTTTTTTTACGGCTGCCATTCCTTCACTAAAATCCTGCGCCAGCTCGAACTGCACCGGAATCGCAAGGCTCCCTCGCTCGTCCATATAGCCCCAAAGATTGACCAACTGCACACAAGCGAGATTTTCCTCAAAATGTCCCACATAATTGAACGAATGTTTCATCAGCAAACGCCCCAACGTGTCGAGCGGAATGAGTTTGTCATTGAATTTGACGCGTGAAAAACCATTGTAAAAATCTCCTGCTTCGATATATTGCGGCTCTATCAAGACATCTCCTTGCTGATTGATGAAGCCGAATTTGCCGTTTTCTCGGATTTTGTAGAGGTTGAGGTATTCATTCATATTATGAATTTTTTAGATATTTGTAACGTGGTGCAAAACTAATATTTTTCAACGAAATAATGGTATTAAAAAAAACAAAAAAGCCACAAGCGATTGCTTGTGGCTTTTTTGTGACATTCCTAAAAAATATTTTTCTAAAATTTGTAAGAAAATCCTATCCGAATATCAATCGGAAAACGCACCGATGTAGGTTTGTCTAAAACATTATAAAGAAGCATGATTTCGTAGCCCCAATTACCAACACCGCTTCGATAACCTCCACCAAGATAGCAGTGCTGCTGGACTAAAGTTTCTTTCAAAACTTTTCCAGCGGCATCAAAACCAATAGGACGCTGGAATTTGGTAGCCTCCAACTCTGCATGAGCAAAAATATTTTCTACAAACTTGAAGCGTGCAAAAGCTCCGCCGCCTAAATTAGTAGTACTGTAAGTAAGCCGACTACCATTTGTAAGAAACAAACGCTCATAATAATAATCTATTTTTCCGACCAAACCGACGCTAAAACGGTCGGTCGCCTTGTATCCGACGGAGAAAATAGGTGCAATTTGAAACTGGTTGCCAGTGAATTGAAAAAAGCTACCTCCAAAATGTATTCCGTACCAAAGTCGGTGTTTGAAGCCACCGCTTTCGTCAAAATATTCTTTGGTTTCTTTCTCTTTTAGCTTCTTACTTTTTGCTTTCTGGGCAAAAGACGTATTAGAAGACAATATAAAAATCAAAAAAAGTAAAAATGTACTGAAATTTTTGATAGTATTTTTCATAAAAAAAATTTATTTTAAAACGAACAAATCAATTTATTATTTTGTAAAAGTAGAACTTTTTTGTCAATAACCTACATTTCGGCTGTCCGATTTTAAAAACCCTTTTTCCTTTAAGTAGTTTGACCAAGCGACGGCTCTTTTTGTCACATTATAAGCATAAAAATTTTGTCCTTCACTCAATTTTTCGTGAAAATTGAGCGCAGTCTGAAAATAATTTTCCAAATATTTGACGACTCCAAAAGTAAGCAATTCACGTTTTTTGTTGCTGCTTCCTGCGAAGGTAGCGACGTTATCAACTTGCAAAACTTTATTGATAGTCAGGAAGTTAGGTTCGCCATTGAGGTCTAATATGTCTAAATTGTACGGTTTTAGATAAGCGAAATATAAATCTTTTTTGGAAAATTTTTTAAAATTTCGCTGAAAATCTGTTACTTCTTGATTAGATATTTTTGAAATTGGAAATCCTATATCTTGCAGAAACTCCGTCACGATATTAGGTTTTATATTATCAAAAAAAGGCAATAAAGTATCAATTTGTGAATAAGAAATTTGAGAAAAAAGTTGTTTTTGCCATGCTTGTTGCAGGTCTGGATTGAGATTTTCAGTCAGCGATTTTTTAATTTTTTCTATTGGACTTAATGTTCTATTCTGGATTTCTAACAAGTGCAAATTTACTTTTCGCTCCTCAAATTCTGTTATCAAAGTGTTGTTAATCAGATAGTTGTGCAAATAATTTTCGATGGTTTTGACTTTTTTAGAGTCGCTGCTGGCTTGATTGAGCCAATAGCCGAACCAACTTTGGTCAAAAAGTAGATTGGCTATATTGGCGCGCTCATTTTCAGGAAAAAACTCTATTTTTTCCAAAATATATTCTAAAAACAACTCCGAGTTATCTACCTCAAAGAAGCTCAAAACTTGCTCAAATCCTTTATAACTGTAATTTGAATTGCGCAACAAATACAAAGATTCTGAAATTTTTGGCATCGGTTTGAGCCGCAACTGCACCAAACTCGACGCAGGAAATAGCTTTGGTAAAGCCGCTATACAAATATTTCGGTGCGCGTTGTTATCGTATTGATTGGATAAAATAAGGTTATTATAATCATCAATAGTAAGTTTGGCATCTTTTTTTAATTTGTCTAACTGACTGTCAAACAGTAACTTATACCATTCACTTGGATTTTCGGAGCGATTTTTTGCCCACGCTGCCCACGCCTGATAAGGTTTCAAACTCCCCTTCGCATCACCCATTTTGAACTGATATATTTTTTCTAAAGCAAGTGCGGCAAGCTGGCGTTTATCTTCGTTTTCTAAAAAATTAACAAATATTTTAGAAAAATTATGATTAGGATAAAGGAAAATGTAAGAGGAATAAATTTCATATTCATTTAGGTTTGCCGACTTCAATGAATCTATCAAAACTTGCTGATGTGTGGCGGTTGGCGGCGGGAGTTTTTTTATTTGCGCATAACTATACGAACGTGGCTGGGCGATAAAATTCGCCACTGAATCTATTCTAAAATTTGATTTTTGAGCTAATAACTGATGGATAAGCTGCCCAACTTGAGCGTTTGAAGTAATCTTTAATAATTTTGAGCACTTATTTTTTTCATAATTGGGCAAAAGATTAGATAATTGTTCATAATATTTAGCGCAAAATCCTGTAGAGTTGAGCTGCGAAAAAAGCAATGTTTTAGTCAAATAATTTTCTAAATATTCTTCATTTGTGACAATTTTTTGCATATTTTTTTGATAAAAATAAGTACAAATCCTCGCTACCGAAAAGCCATAATTTTCGTTGCTTACATTCAAAATTCCATCTAACTCAAGCGCGTGAATATCGAAGAATGAAATAGACGCAATGCACTGATTTTCAAGGTTGTATCGAGTGTCGTCGGAGATATTTTCCGCTTTCAATAATTGCACCAATGGAAACAGACTATGCGAAATATCGCAAGAAATTCCTTGTTTTTGGTAGTATTGATAAAGTTTTGAAAGCACAATTAATTGCGCAGCATTTGGCTCAAAAGCGGTCAATTTATTTTTTTGACGCACGCCTGTATTCTCATAAAAATATGTTTTTAGGAGAAAAGGTGACTGTTGAATAATTTTTTTAGAAATACTGACAAACGTGTCCCGATTTTTGGACGGATTTAATTTAAAACAAGCATCAATTTTAGAAAAATCTTTTCTAATTTCAGACAAATTTACAAATTTTTGGTACTCATCTTCCCAAGTAAAATTCTGATAATTTGATGCCCAAAAATTAATATAATTTTCCCACCAAACCTTGTCCGACGCAGGTGCTGAATCGGTATATTTTTGTCTATTATTTTTTACAAATACTTGACTGTCAATATATTGTGAAAATATTTTTTGTAACTTTTCCGTCCAATCTGTATCGTTTCTTCGTGTATATACTGCCGTAGAAAGGTAAAAAAGCGACTTGGAATGGTGCAACTCCATTAGATCAAAAAGTGCATTGAGGTGCGTAAAATCCGAAACATCTATATCATTTAAAAGGTAGCCAAAATAATCAACATTTTCAAAAAAATACAATGGATTGTGACGTGAAACTTGTAGATAACCGAACTCGCGCAGCAATTCATTGCTCTGCAAATTAGCCAAAAACTTACGGTATTGAGTGGTAACATATTTTGCTTCAGAAATGTCTTTTGCTTGTATATTGGTTATCCATTCAAGTTTAGGGAGTATTTTTTTGTAGTCAATAGTCTGATTATCAATTAGTTGCAGAATATTAATTATTTCATCTTTTTGCGTATTTCGAGGCAACCCATCAATTAATGCCTCCAAAATTTCTCCATCTGTGTTCAGACGACTGTTCAAATTATCTTTATTCTGAAATATTTGCAAGCAAATATTTGGCGATTCTATTATTGAACTATTTTTTAATTCGTTAATATACATAATTGCCGTGTTCTTATCATTTATTGCAAACGATTCATATATTTTTTGTAAGAAATAATACGGATTTTGGCTATTTTGTGAAACACTTTTTGAAGCTATGATCGAAAAATCAACTTTGCGGTTTTCGATAGGTGTGAGCAAAAAACTGCGTAAAACTGGCGAAAACACCAACTGTTCTTCGCGACTGTTCCAAAAGTTTAAAAAATCTTTTTTTGACTTTATTTTAGACCAATTAAGCTCATTTTCTGTAAAGTTGGTGCAGCTTTTTAGTGCCTCTATTACCAAGTCAAACTCTTCGGGATTGGATAACTGTCCACCCAGATTTTTGAGCGCAATTTTATTGCCACGCTGCGCTTTTTGTAATAAAAAGTTCGAGTTTTGTGATAATTTAGAACTCAAAATTTGAGCGTTTGTTTCAACTAAAAAACTACAACTTAAAAGCCAAACGATAAGACAAAATTTTATTTTCATACGTTCTATTTATAGTACAAAGTAAAATATGCAAATTTCGAGCCTCAATATTCAAATAAACAATTCATTTTCAAGTAATTACAAATAAAAAGTTGGCAGAAATAAAATTTTAGCCTAACTTTATGCCAGCTTAAACAACTTTTTGCACCTATAAAATTCAATTTCAAAAGTTTACATATTACAATTTTAGCACTTTGAAATATCCTGAAAGCAAATGCAAATTCATTTATCCAAAAATATTATTCTAAAAAATTTAAAAAATTCTCGCCAGAGGCTTTTTTGGGTATTAATTTTGCAAATATTCTGCCAAAGTTCGCTAGTTTTTGCCCAAAATTGTAGTTGTACCGCTTGCCCTTTTCCTATTCCTGACGTGGCGACGGTCAATATTCCGCTCCAAATTTCTGGCGCGACTGTCAATGATCTTTCTAATCCTTCGCAAGGAGTTTGTAATGTATATTTAAAATTTAGTCACGATTTTGTGACAGATTTGCAGGTAAAATTAAAATCACCTTCTGGGCAAATTGTGACATTGATTGGAGCGATTGACGGTAATTTTTCTAACAATACTATCGGTACTTCTTGGGACATTCGACTCGTCAGACAGTCTGCCACAGCACAACCAGATCCGCTCCCCTTGGGCAACCCGAATTATCCCGGATTTTACGCAGACAGATGGCTCAATTCACAGATTTGGGGCGCAGGATTCGGTGTTTTACCGCCTTTTTATGGTAGTTATTATCCTTTCACAGGAGCTTTGGAAAACTTTAATTCGGGTGCGGTTAATGGTACTTGGACGGTTATAATTCAAGACGGAGTGGCGGGACAGAGCGGTGTTTTAGTGTCTGCACAAATTGAATTTTGTAATAATTCTGGCTTAAATTGTGACATTTGTAAAGCAGACGGCGGAACTTTTTTGAATGTCACTGATAGAAAGCTTTGCGCACAAGATTCAGGATTAATTATTAGAAATAGACCTACTTTTGAGAACGGTATTCCAAACCCGTTTCAATATAAATATCAGTACATTATTGCAAAGTCTGACACTATCGTAGCCTACGGCGGGCGACCGTTAGACATGAGGAATTACTCTGCAGGAAATTACAAAATTTGTGGAATTTCGTATGCAAAAAATGACTCACTTTTACTCCCAGCGCCAAACTTCGGAAAGAGTTTAGACACTCTAAAAAAATATCTCAATCTACCCTTTCCAATTCGTCCTTTTTGCGGAAATTTATCGGATTCTTGCTTTAATGTGACAATTTTTCCACGATATGAACAAGCTCGTAAAGACACTATTTGTTTTGGTGATTCGGTAGTTATTAATAACACAATATACAGACTTTCAGGACTTTACGATATAAATAGTAAGACAAAAAATAATAATTGCGATAGTATTATTCGTCTTTCATTGACTGTCTTGCAAAAGCTCCAAACGCTTAAAATCGACACTATTTGCTTTGGGGATACTGTAAAAGTTGGCTTGAAAAAATATTTTATTTCAGGGAATTATACCGATACTTTAAAAAGCAAAATCGGCTGCGATAGTGTTGTAAATCTCAAATTAACGGTCTTACCAAAGGTCATAAATTTGATTCAATTAACCATCTGTGCAAAAGATACTGTGATATTTAACAATATAAAATACTATCAATCAGGCTTTTATGTGTTAGATACTCTTAAAACCTTACGTGGCTGCGATAGCATTAACCAACTGCTGCTTGCCGTCCGCCCACCAATACTTACAGACACTATTTTTAAAATTTGTGACGGAGATTCTGTCAAAGTTGGCGAAAAGTTCTATACAGAATCTGGCATTTATAGTGATACTTTACGTTCTTCGACTAATTGTGACAGTGTAATTAAGTTCAAAATCAATGTTTTCTATGGTTCGCAGACTCAAATAGATACTTCTATTTGCTACAATACGAGTGCTAAATTTGGTAATAAAACATACTCCGAAAGCGGTAATTATACAGATATTCTTCAGTCAAAAATCACTGGTTGTGACAGTATTATTTATCTAAATTTGATAGTCCGACCTAAAAACCAAGTTAATTTAGTGAAGGTTATTTGCCAAGGTTCTTCCTTTCCTGTGGGTGCAAATAACTACAACACGACAGGTATTTATCGTGACACTCTGATAGATAAAAACACTTGCGATAGTATAATTTCACTTTACTTATTGGTGAAGGGTCCTAATATTACTGCTTTTGAAATCACACTTTGCGAAGGAAAAAAATACACTGTTGGTGACAGTGTTATTACGACGACTGGTACTTTTTCGGATACTCTTACGACCAATTCTGGTTGCGATAGTTTGGTAAAAATATACATTACGGTCAATCCAACCGCCAGGGTTTATGACACTCTCGAAATCTGTCAGGGGCAATCTGTAACACAAGGGCTGCATACCTATTCTACTTCTGGAATTTATTTGGACACGCTCCAAAATAAATTTAATTGCGACAGTATTGTGACATTAGATTTGAGAGTTTTGAATCAAATTCGCAGAAATTTTATCAAGCAGATATGCGCAGGCGATAGCGTAAGCGTGGGACAATCTGTCTATCGAACAACGGGAATCTATATAGATACTTTAAGCTCTGTTATTGTCGGTTGCGATAGTATTGTGACATTAAATTTAACGGTTTATCCAAAATATTTATTTGAAAAACCTGCTTTTATTTGTAGTGGTACAAGCTATTTATTTGATAATCAACTACTTAATATTGCTGGAATGTATTTTGATACATTAAAAAGTATTCATAATTGTGACAGTATAATTAAGTTAAATTTGTCAGTTCTACCACTAAAAATTTCTCAAATAGATACAATAATATGTAAAGGAGAAACAGTAAGAATTGGCGTAAGTGCTTATAATTCAAGCGGAACTTACGAAAATCGCTTTCCATCTTCTAACGGATGTGATAGTATTGTGACATTAATTTTGACTGTTTTAGACCCAATTACTACTCTAAACGCTCGCGTGTGTAAAGGAAAATCTTATGCCATAGGAGATACAAGTTTTTTGGAAGGCGGATTGCACAGAGTAATTTTAAAAAATTATTTAGGTTGTGACAGTACTATTTTTTTGAACTTGACAATTATAGACTCTGTGGTTGTCAATATTGATACTGCCATTTGTAACGAAGATTTTTTTCTTATTGGCAACGAACCGCTAAATACAAGTGGTTTTTACAAAATAAATTTTACTTCTTCCGGTGGTTGTGACAGTATCATTTATCTAAATTTGTTAGTTTATTCAAAGTTAGATACGCTAATTTTTGAAAATATTTGTCAAAATGACACAATTTTTATCGGAACTCATAAATATTTTCAGACAGGAATCTATACCGATACACTTTCAAGTATTCATAATTGTGACAGCATTATTCACCTAAATTTAAAAGTTTATCCTACTTTTTCCACAGTTAGATTTGACACAATTTGTCAAAATGAAAAAATTACAATTCAAAATGTGGATTATCAAAAAGATAGTATTTATATTATCCGACTATCAAGCGTGAATAATTGTGACAGCCTTATTTATCTTAATTTGAAAGTTTATCCAACAAAATTGACAAATCTAACGATTGATATTTGCCAGAACGATAGTGCATTCTTTGCAAATAAAGTGCTGAAACAGTCTGGAATTTATGCCGATACTTTGGAAACTGCGCGTGGTTGTGATAGCGTTATTATACTAAATTTGAGCGTTCGTAGTTTATATTCAGATAGTTTTTATAGGCAAATTTGTAGAGGTACTTCTATCACTGTTGGAAACTCAATCTACTCACAATCAGGTACTTATACGAATTTGTTGCAGTCTGTTTATGGCTGTGACAGTGTAGTGATTCTTCAATTAAGCGTTTTAGATACTATAAAAAAAATACTAAACATCTCAATCTGTGAGGGAGAAAATATAACATTCGGTGGAGAAATATTTAACTCGGCTGGAACTTATGTTCGCAATTCAATATCAAGCGGAGGTTGTGACAGTATTTTTACACTAAATTTAAAAATATTACCCAAAAAATATACATTTCTTTCGGATACAATTTGCGAGGGAATGAAATTTCAGGTTGGAAATAATCTTTATTCTGTTTCTGGAAATTTTTGTGATACCCTTTCGAGTTTCTCAAATTGTGACAGTTTAATTTGCTTGAACTTGACCGTATTGCCAAATATGATAATAAATTTAAACAAGACAATCTGCGAAAATGATAGTTTTTATTTTGGAAAAAAGTATTTGAAAATAGAAGGAAGTTATATAGATTCTTTAAAAAATAAAGCAAATTGTGACAGTATTGTTTTTTTGTCACTAAAAGTGGCTAAAAATTGTATTCTTGATGTAAGTTTTGTAGTAAGTCAGCCAACTTGCACCAATAATTTTGGGGCGATAGCACTCAAAATTATTGGCGGAGTCGCGCCTTACATAGTAGAAGTTCGGAATAGTGCGAGCCAAATCTTTGTGAAAGATACGATACTCGCAGCAGATATGTGGGACACTATTGCGGGAATTTCGGTAGGCGAATACACGTTAAAAATTACAGATTTTATTGGTAATGTGACAGAATTACAGTTCGTTGTTTCTGATGCTCAAATTTTCAAAATAATTTTGGATTCTATCAAAAATCCTAAATGTTTTGGCGAAAAAAATGGATCAATTAATTTTTCCTCAACAGGAGGTGTTGCTCCGATTTTATTTTCTTTTGAGGGAAAAATTTTAAGCAGCTCGGAGTTAAGTAACTTACAATCAGGTAGTTATAACATTGTCGCGACAGATAAAAATTCTTGTGTAGATTCTTTTAGTGTGATTTTGACTGCTCCACCCTCGATTTTATTTGACCTACAATTGACTTTTCCCACTTGCCACGACTCTGCAAATGCGGTTATTCGAGCTGTAAATCCGTCGGGTGGTGTCGGAAATTTCCAGTATTCTTTGCAAAATTCGCCTTTTTCTACCCAAAATACGTTCAATTTTTTGCCGAATGGTAACTATATTTTAGCTGTTCGTGACAGTAATAAATGCGAAAAAGATACTTTGATTTTTATTGCTAATCCTCCGAAATCGCAGGTGACGCTTGGCGAAGACCGCACCGTAAATTTTGGTGATACTATAAATATATTAGCACAGATAAATTTTCCTGCTTCTGAATTTTCTACTTTTTCTTGGCAGCCGACTCGGGCGGATAATTGTTTTAGCTGCCCAACTTATCCTTTTACGCCCATAAAAAACACAATTTTTTCAGTAGAAGTCACTGATTTTCAGGGCTGTAAAGCACGAGATACGATTCAGATTTTTGTAGAAAATACTCAAACTCCTAATTTTCCAAATTCTATCACTCCGAATAACGACGGGCTGAATGACAAGTTAATTTTTGATATTTTGACCAATAATGCTGACCAATACCCTGATAATGAGTTAGTTATATTCAATCGCTGGGGCGATGTGGTCTTTGCGGCAAAGCCTTATATGAACGATTGGGGCGGCAGCAACCAAAGCGGACAAACTCTCCCACACGGAACATACTATTACACGCTGAAATTGAATGTCACAAACGGACTTATTTTTAACGGAAATGTGACTATTTTGAGGCGATAATATTGTAAGATTAAACTCAATAGATGGTTTGAATTGAAATTTCTGTTTGATTGTGTGCAGAGTTGGATTGCTACTTTTGAACAGTCTAACGCCAATTACGACCGATGAATAAAAATTTATTTATTTTGTTTCAAGTTGTATTACTCTGATAACCAACTATTTAGCTCCAAAGAATTTTGATATTTAGCGAAATTTGGTATTTATTTATAAAAAAGTTTGTACCGTAATAATATTGTTATTACCTTCGCAGCCAGATGTTAGTTACATTAAAACATCGTTTTCCTCAATTATAAATAATCAAGATATTACCGCTAAAAGAGGCGGTCTATAAACAAACAAAGCATAGATTTTGCGTCAAAAGAGATGCTCTGAAAGCGCGGTGCCAAACCCGCGCTTTCTTTTTTTGCTTAATATAGGCGTAAAAAAAGCCCGTCCTGATTTTTCAAGACGGGCTTTTTTGGTAGAAAAAATATTTTATTTCATTCTACCACTCGCCTCTCGGTACTGTGCGGCACTGGTGGCATCGCCAGATTTTTCGTAAAGCGAAGCCAATAATTCGTATCCAGCTTTAAAATTTGGACTTACTTCTATACTTTTTCTTGCGTTTTTGATTGCTAAATTCATATCACTATTTTGCTGAATTACCGATAAATAATAATACCCAATCGCATAGTCTGGCTGGACTTTTACCATTCTTTGAAAAGTATTTTGCGCACTTGCGGCATCGTTGGTGCGGAGCTGCGATAAGCCCAAAATACCCATCGCACTCATATTATCGGGTACTAATTGCAGACATTTTTGAGAAAAATTAATTGCATCAGAAAACTTATTTTGTGACATGGCAACCGTCGCCAGATTGTTCCACGCAGCGTCATTATCGGGGTGTTTGGCGAGTTCGTAATTCAATACTACCGCAGCGCTGTCCAATAATTGCTGCTTCATCAATTTTTCTGCCTGCGACGTAAAGTTATTATCATTTTTTAGAATTGCTAAAATGGGAACACCCGCAGCGTCAATCGTATGAATAGTTCGACTTTTTTCGGGCCACGAGCCGCTTCGAAGTTGGCTTCCAGCAGAAAAACGGGACTGAAACAATCCATAATTCCAATTTTGCTCGTGTCGGCGGTCGTATTTGGAGTACAAAACTCTAACCTTTCCACCGTATTTTTTACTAACATACTTATCCACATTGTAGCCAAAGTTGGTCATCAGCGTGATGGTATCTTTCATATCTTGCTTCAAAATCCCCTGTCCTTCGAGCCATTCTACTCCTTGTCGGCAACTTACGCCCCAATAATCGGTTTCAAAATTGCCAAAAGCTCCTTTCATTCCGCCATTCAAAGGATTGAAATAAGTGTAAGGATATGCGCTATTCGTGACAATAAAATAAGCAGGTTCAAGCGACATAATACCCAAAAAGGCTATTAAAGCGTAAGTAATTACTTTATTTTTTGAAAAAATATCTATTATACTTGCCCACGCCAAAGTCGCCAAAACAACTACGGTCGGATAGATAAAAATGAGATGCCTCCAGCTGTCGTAAAGATTAGATTTTTTGTAAATAATATATAAAAGTGGAAAAAACGTAGTAAAAAATAGTAAAAAAATAACGTTTTTAGGATAGCGTTTTGTCATTTTGAACACCAAAAAAATAGATGTAAAAAATCCCAAAAGCACTGCAATCGGAACAGTCCGCCCAATCCATTGGAGTGGATAATCCCAACCCATCGTGTTGCTCATACTATTTTCACCCATAAAAAGCAGGCGAATACTGACGCTGAATTTTGAAAATTCAGCCAATGCTTTGAGCGGATTTTTAATGGGATTGGCGAGGGCGTAGGGCCAAAAAAGTATCGCAAAAATATAGGCGAGCGCGGACACGCCGAGCGCAGTCAAAATCACTTTTTTTGTACCCTGAAAATCCTTAAAAACGCCGCTAATGCTGCCTTTGTTGCTCCACAGTTGCAGCGCGACAAACAGGAATAAATAGGCAATCAAAAGCAATCCACCAACACGGACGGATATCGCAAAACCAATTCCTAACACCAAACCAATCAGCGTATTTCGACTCGGTGAAGCTATGTTTTTGAGCCATCGAATCATGTAGTAAATGGCTGCGATGTAACCTGTCGCAAAAGGAATGTCTTTGGGGTTCATGAGTGAATCTCCGACAAATCGGGGAGAAAAAAACATCAGTAAAAGTGCCAATAATCCAGCTTCCCAACCTGCTAACTCACTGACAATCAAGGCGGTAAACAATATTGCTAAAAATCCTAAAAAAGCATTAAAAACGTGTCGGACATCGTGGTATGCAGCATCATCTACTGTGAGTCCGAGAGCGTGATTTACCACGCCTACTGGAAACTCATAACCGCCGCCGTAGTAAAAAATTGGGCTTTGAGGGTCATGGCGATAGCTCGTATCGCGCCCCATCGAAGCATAATATTTTACCAAATTATCCGAATAGTCGTCCTGATAAGAATCGTCACCATTGATGCCGCTGCGCAAAGACATGAGCATCATAACGACTGCGATGACTGCGGCTGTGGCAACAAATATCTTGCGAAAAAGTACATTTTGAGCGGGTGGCGTAAATGTCACAATATCGCTATTTTTATCATTTTTATTCCCTGAAACTACGTCTTTTACAGGTATTTCAGATTTTACTTGCCCCAACGAAGGCGTTACTTTTTTCTTACTCATTTGAAATTTAGTTGCTTGTGATTTAGGAACGCGTCTAAAATAAACTACTGATTTTTTCTGCTAAATTACAACCAATCACTGCGTTATTTTTTCATTACAACGCCCTGCGTTGCGCCTCAAAAATGCCTTGTTATTGTTTGAATTTATTTGAAAAAATTGAGTACTTTATTTTTTCTTCATTCCTTATGAAGAGCGAGGACAAAGCAGGTAGTTTATTTTGAATTTTTCCCAAAAGCAAAAGTAATCATTTTAATTATTTTTTTAGCTGTTATTACAATTCATCATCCATATTTTCGTCTTCTTGCGGCTCTGTGAGTTGTTGCAATTTTACATGAAGTTTGATAATTAAACTGGTTTGTTCGTCCAAAATCTCTAAAATTTCGTTTATTTGATGTTTTATTTCTTGCAGCGAGTTAGCCGAAATAGGCTCAAGTGTGAATGCTTCTAATTCATTTTTGGAAAACATTGTTACGTTGCCCGCCAATACATACGATGGATTGATATGGTAAATAGAAACCGCTTTTTGTAGCAGTTCGACCGTCACCTCTCGCCGACCCTTCAAAATCTCGTTCAGATTTTGAGGCATACAGCCCAACGCAAGAGCGAACTGACGGCTGGATTTTATCTTTCCGCTTTTTTTTAAAAAATCGTGACACTCTATAAATCTCTGTGTAATTTGATTATTTTCTAACATTTTTAACATTTTATTAATAAGTTATAAATCTAAAATAAATTACTGATTTTTTACGTTCTGTTGCAGTCTTCCGCTGCATTGTTGGTTTAATTTACTTAAAAAATAAAGCAAAGTATTCTTTCTTCATTCCCATTATGAAAAAATAAAGTAAATTTACACATAATCTGATAAATAATAATTTAAAATGCAAATTTCTGAAAAACAAATGTCTGCTTTTAGAGCAATTTGTGACGTGATTATTCCGAGTGTAGAGGTCGAAAACGATATTGACGGATATTGGAAGCGAAAGGCAAGCGACCTAAAAGTACCAGAACAAATTGTGCAGTTGGTCGCTACTTTGAGCAATGAAGAACAGAAAGAATTTATACAACTTCTCGTACTTTTGTCTGTCCCGATGTTGGGCTTGACTTGGGGCGGACCGCTCAAAGGTGCGAGTAATCTGACCTCCGAGCAGCTTCAAAAGATGCTCCAGCGTTGGTCACACAGTCTTGTCCCCGACCTTCGTACCGCTTTTAGTAAGTTGAAAAAACTATGTGGACTTTATTATTTCGGTCATTCTTCCAAAGATAATAACAATCCCAACTGGGCGGCTATGCAGTATCCGGGTCCGATTAGTGGTGATACTCCTGTTCAAGATTCTGAATTAAATATCAAAATTGTGACAAATGAGCAAACACTAATTTATGATATTGTGGTAGTGGGAAGTGGCGCAGGTGGTGGTTTGGTGGCGGCAGAACTTGCGGCAGCAGGAAAGCACGTTTTAGTGATTGAAAAAGGACCGTACTTGCAGGAACACCAGTATTCGCAGCGAGAGGTCGAAATGTTGCAAAAATTATACGACTCGAAAGGACTTTTGATGAGCAAGGACGGCGGTACGATGTTTTTGGCGGGCAGTTGTTTGGGCGGCGGGACGACCGTGAACTGGGCAGGCTCACTGCGAACGCCCGATTATGTGTTGGACGAATGGGCGCGCGAACACGAAAATCCGCATTTCGCAGATGCCAATTATTTGAAGGGATTTGACGCAGTCGAGCAGCGTTTGGGCGTAAATACTGACATAAAACATAACTTTCAGAACCAATCTTTAAGGCGTGGTGCAGAAAATCTGGGCTATAAAATTGACCAAATTCCTCAAAACTTATTCAATGCTCTACATGTAGAGCCTGCATCTTTTTGGGACGCTCAAGGATTTTCATCGCTCGGCGACGTGCATGGCTCGAAGCAATCTTCCGTAAAAACGTACCTAAAAGATGCGTGTAAAAATGGTGCAGAAATACTCCCAAACACCGAAGTCGAAAGTGTGTTGGTAGAAAATGGTGCAGCCGTTGGCGTAATCGCAAGTGTCACAAAAGGTTCAAAAAAAATAGAAATTACGATTCGTGCTGCCAAAGTCATCGTATCGGCGGGTTCGATTCATACGCCAGCTCTATTGATGCGAAGTGGGCTGCGACACCAGGAAATTGGAAAAAATCTCTTTATCCACCCCACCGTTCCGTTTTCGGCATTGTACCCGAGTCCCGTGAAGGCGTGGCTGGGTCCAATGATGACCGAAGTTTGTCACGAATTTTCACAATTTACAAATAATTTTGGATTCAAATTAGAAACTCCGCCCATTCATCCGGGCTTGATGGCGGTGGCGACCAGTTGGGAAAGTGGAGAAAAATACAAACAGGAAATGCTAAATGCCTCAAATTTTGGTGCGATGGTCGTTTTGGTGCGCGACAAATTTGGGGGTAGTGTGAAACTTAACAGTTATAAACGACCAGAAATTCATTACAAAATCAACGCGTTTGATAAAAAGCATTTGATAAAAGGAATGCAGGAAGCTGCCAAAATCCACCGTGCCGCAGGCGCAGAACGATTGAGCATACCGCATAACTCACCGCATATTTTTAATCTTAAAGACGCACAAGATATTGATTTTCAGGGTTTTTTGAAAAAAATCGAACATCAAAAATGGGAAACCAACCACTACACACTTTATACGGCGCACCAGATGGGAACGGCTCGCATGGGCGGCTCCAACAAACGCCACCCCGTAAAACCAACAGGCGAAACCCGAGAGGTAAAAAACTTGTTTGTTGCCGACGGTAGCTTATTTCCGTCAGCAAGCGGCGTGAACCCCATGCTGTCCATTCAGGCACTGGCGTATCATGTGGCGCAAGAAGTGAAAGCGACTTTATAAGCTGCGACATAAAAAAAGCCCAATCAAAAACTTGATTGGGCTTTTTTTACTATGTCACGAAATTAATTATTGACGAATTATTTTAGAAGTCACAATATCTTTACCGTCTGTCAATGAAAGTACAAATATCCCTTTGAATTTTTCGTTGATGTCCAACTTTATTTCGTTGAAACCAAGAGTCGCATCTATCGAAATATTCTGGTAAATTCTACCTGTTATATCGTACATAATAGCCTGAATCCGACCAGCTTCAGGAGTCATGTAGCGCACCACAACCTCGTCGTTGTAGTCCATCATTTTTACGTCCAACATTTCGAGCTGTCCACTTTTTTGCTTCAACTGCACTGCTACTACATTTGAAAGAGATGACTTATGGTCGAAATCTGTCTGCTTCAAGCGGTAGTAGATTTTATTGCTGGCGGCAACTTTATCCAAATTTTTATCCGTAAAAATATAGTTTGTATTTTTAAAACTATTGCCTTTACCAGCCATCGTGCCGATGGTACTGAAGTTGATGCCGTCAAAAGAACGCTCTATATTGAAATAAAAATTATTTTGCTCACTCGCAGTTTCCCAATGAAGTATCGCTTCTTTGCCTTGCAAAGCCACTCCAAAACCACTGAGTTCGATAGGCAGCGGTCCATTGGCTTGGTAGCTGCATGAACCCACACCAGTCACAGTCAAAGCGGTATTGGTCGGAAATATGGTGCCGTCAATGCTTTGAAATACAGCCGCAGAACCCACAAAACCAGTAAATCTGAACGTTCTCGTGATGCCACCAATTACGATAGTGACGATTCTGTCAGCACCCGATTGTAGAGTGCTATTGTTTACATAGTCAGTAGCGGCAGTACCAGTAGGAAATGATAGCACAAAAGAAGTCGGACTTCCAGCTGGTGACAAGCTCGAGGCACAGCCTTGAGAAAAAGAGTTTGTTAGCGCAACTGCGAAAAATAAAAGGGTAAAAATTACTTGTTTCATTGAAGTAAATGTTTAAGTGTTAAAAAAATTTAATAGTGTTTTTTTGTGACAATTATTCATTGCCCAACAGAGGAGTTTCAAAAAAAAACGAAATAATTAGAGCAATGTGACGGCTATCGAAAAATAGACCGATTGCGCTTAAAACAAAGATATTGTCTGAACAGAGTAAGATTTAGTACTGCAAAGTTAATAACATTTTAATTACGATGCAAGTTTTTTATTCATTTTCAGCTATTTTTTTTCATTTTTGTCGAAAATGTGACTTGAGGTTTACTTTTTATCTTGATATTGATTCAAAAAATGAACTTTCTTTCCATAAACGCATTTACGTTCAGTGCATTTGGGTATTATTTAAAATGTTTATTGATAACGTTTTATAAACTACTTTTGTGATTCTATTTTAAAAAATTTAAAAATTATGGCGAGAAGACGCGGCTGGGAAGCTGACGAAGATGAAGGAAAGCCACTCAAAGTGAGTAAAAGTTCTTTCAAAAAAGCGATGCGGGTTTTTTCTTATATTCGTCCGTATCGATTGTATTTTGTGCTTGGCATTGTGCTGCTCGGCTTGTCGAGCGTAGTTTTTATGATATTTCCGGTCGCCTCCGGCGAGCTTATCAATATCGCCACAGGCAAACCACAATACGGCTTCACGCTGCCCGAAGTGGGCATTGGTCTGCTTGTGATTTTGGTACTGCAATCCATTGTTTCGTTCACCCGAGTGATGATTTTTACTTATGTGAGCGAAAAAAGTATGGCGGATATTCGGAAAGCTCTTTACAATAAAATTATTACGTTCCCGACAGTCTTTTTTGAAAAAAACCGAGTCGGAGAACTCACCAGCCGCACCACGACGGACGTACAGCAACTCGACGACGCGCTTTCACTCGTCGTAGCGGAATTTTTGCGCCAGATAGTCGTACTCTCCATCGGCATCACTTATTTATTTTATAAAACGCCCGATTTGGCTTTGGTAATGCTCGCTACGTTCCCGATAATTGTAATTTTTGCAATTTTTTTCGGTCGCTACATTCGCCGTTTTTCCAAAAAAAGGCAAGACGAATTAGCCGCTACCAACGTGATTATTGAAGAAACTTTACAGTCCATCAGTGCCGTCAAAGCCTTCACCAACGAACTTTTTGAAACCGTCCGCTACGGAAATTCTATTGACCGATTGGTTGTGATTTCACTCAAATTCGGTCGCTTGCGCGGTGCATTTGTTGCCTTTATTATTTCTGTTTTGTTTGGGGTAATATTTTTTGTGCTTTGGCAGGGCGCAATCATGGTGCAAAAAGGACAGATGAGCTCGGGCGATTTGGTTTCGTTCATCGCCCTGACCGCTATTATTGGCGGTAGTTTGGGGAGTTTAGGCGACCTTTATACGCAACTGCTGCGCGCCATCGGTGCTTCAGAACGCATTATGGATATACTCGACGAGCCTTCGGAGGTGACACTCACGAGCTACAAAGAAAATTACGCGCGTTTGGTGGGAAATATCCGCTACGAAAATGTGCGGTTTTCGTACCCTACGCGAGCCGATATGCCTGTACTGAAAGGCATTAGCTTTGAAGTGGAAGCGGGAAAAAAAATAGCATTAGTCGGGACGAGCGGTGCCGGAAAGTCAACTATTGTGCAACTACTGATGCGTTTTTATGACCTCGAAAGCGGCATGATAAAAGTAGATGGGAAAAATATTAATGATTTTAACATCACAGAATATCGTCAGAATTTGGCGATAGTCCCGCAAGAAGTACTTTTATTTGGAGGCACGATTCGGGAAAATATTCGCTACGGCAAACCCACAGCCAGCGACACTGAAATAATCTCTGCCGCCCAGCAAGCCAATGCGTGGGATTTTATCAGTAGTTTTCCAGAGGGTTTGGAAACGATAGTCGGCGAGCGTGGCGTAAAACTTTCGGGCGGACAACGCCAACGAGTCGCCATTGCGCGCGCCATATTGCGCAATCCGTCTATCTTGATACTTGACGAAGCCACGTCTTCGTTAGATGCCGAATCCGAGCGCGTGGTGCAAGACGCACTCGACCACCTCATGCAGGGACGCACTTCTATCATCATTGCGCACCGCCTCGCCACTGTCCGCGAAGTGGATTGTATTTATGTGATTGATAAGGGAATGATAGTAGAAAAAGGAACGCACGAAGAACTTTCTACACTCGAAAACGGGATTTACAACAATCTCGCACGACTACAATTCGAGCTGGTATAACAGTAAATATAAAGTAAAAAAAGTGTCGAGCGCGCAGCTCGACACTTTTTTTTTTAAACAGTGCAATTTTTCACTCACTCATTCATCTGCTTTATTCAGCCGCTCAAAAGTAGTTTTCGGACATTTTGGCTGGCACGGAAAAAATATTGCTGTTATTTTTACTTCGTTTTAGAAATGAGGAAGAAATAAGATACTTAATTTTTTCCAATAAATTCAATCAACAACAAGGCATTTTTGAGGCGCAACGCAAAGCGTTGTAACGAAAAAATAACGCAGTGATTGGTTGTAATTGAGCAGAAAAAATGAGTAGTTTATTTTAGATACATTTCTAATGGGTCTTCCTATCTTCAGTTTTTATTTTCCCCAAAAATACAAAGCTATGAATCGCAAAGCCGTGAGTTTTTTTAAGAAAAAACTTGCGGCTTTTTTTTGGGTTACAAATATTTTTTAATTACCTCTTTTTTTCTGTCTGCCGCCTTTTTCCCACTCTCCTACTCCAAAATAGCGGCTACGCCGGGCAGCACTTTGCCCTCCAAAAACTCGAGCATCGCTCCGCCACCGGTCGAAACATAGCTCACTCGGTCCGTCAGTCCGGACTGTTGGAGTGCAGCGACCGAATCGCCGCCGCCGATGAGCGAAAACGCTCCCGCACTCGTAGCGTCTGCGATGGCGTGGGCTACCGTATTGGTGCCGTTGGCAAAGTTGGACATCTCAAAAACACCCATCGGACCGTTCCAGAGGATAGTTTTGGAGGATAGTATGGCTTCTCTGAACGCTGAGCAGGCTTTTTCGCCAATATCGAGTGCCATCCAAGCGTCGGGTACGGCTTTGCTGTCGGCGGTCGTGAAGTTTGCTTCGTTGGAATATCCGTCCGCTACGATAGAATCTTCGGGCAGCAAAAACTCAACTCCTTTTTCTTTTGCCTTGATTATCAACTCGTTAGCGAGTTCCAAACGGTCGTCTTCGCAGAGGGAATTACCGATGTGACCGCCTTGAGCTTTCATAAAAGTATAAGCCATACCGCCGCCTACGATGATTTTGTCCGCCAAATTCATTAATCTTTCGAGCAATAAAATTTT
>JAYWGG010000173.1:0-5829 GCA_043778415.1 Saprospiraceae bacterium | reverse complement strand
GTTTGCACGAAACTTTTTATGGTGCCAAAGGCATGGATTCGAGTCCCACTCCTTCCAGTGTTAATTCGCCTTATTTTATTCAAAAAAATGCGTGGTATTGTGTAATTTTTACTTTAGACGCTAACAAAGCTGCAATGTATGTGAATGGGGAAAAAACTTATGAATTAAATATTTCTTTCCCGATTGGTACCAATTCTCAACCGTTGTTAATTGGTACTAATCTTCCATTCAATACGCAGTATCCGTATCCATTCAAAGGGGTTATTGACGAACTTCGTCTTTACAACAGAGTGCTGAATAAATCTGAAATTGCTTGCTTTTGCAACGGAGTTTCAAATGATAATATTTTGGGGCAAAACGTAGAAGTCTGCGAAGCCGAAAGCTATACTATTCGTCCCAATATTATGTTCCAAACTGGAGATGCGTTCAGATGGTCGGACGGGTCGAGCGATTCTTCATTGGTGGTAAGAAAAGACGGCGTATATTCGCTGACCTATCTGCCGCAGTTAGGTTGCCAGATTGTGGATTCTGTAAAAGTTTCATTCACGGGCTTTACTGACTTCAAATTTCCGACTGCATTTACTCCCGACGCGGACGGAGTCAATGATATTTTTAGTCCGACCGGAAAATTATTGCCCATATTTTCTGATATTAGCATTTACAATCGTTGGGGAGAAATTGTGTTTCAAGGCAATTCGTCCAACCAGAGTTGGGACGGCACTGTGGGTGGCAAGTCCGCGCCTGCCGACGTTTACATATACAAGGCGACTTATATCAAAATCTGTCCCAACGATCCGTCTGAAAAAAAATCAACCATTTCAGGCGATGTCACACTTATTCGATAATTTTTTCTAAAACTTGAAGTGAATTTTTACAAAACAATCGGTTACACGAGCATCTACACCGCCATCAATATGTTGGCAAGTTTGTTGATAACCAAAGTAACTGCCAAACTTTTGGGTCCAGAGGGAACTGCTATGATGGGACAATTTTCCAACGCAGTCGCCGCTCTGACCATCTTGGCATCGGCAGCCATCGGAACTGGCGTGGTGAAGTATATTTCTGAAAATAAAAACAACAAAGTCGAATTTGAAAAATACATCGCCACCGCTTTTGGGATTACTTTTTTTTGTTCGGGAATTATTACTATTTTTGTGGTTTGTTTTCACAAATGGTTGGGCGTAAAGGCGTTCAGTAGCCATGAATTTGACCTGATTTTTTTGCTCTACGGCATTTCACTCGTCCTGAATACTACCAATTTACTGTTGGGGCAAATCCTGAACGGACTTGCAGAAATCAAAAAATTAACCACCGTAAATATCATTACGTCCGTAGCTAATTTGGTACTCACGATTACTTTCGCCATAAAATTTGGAATTTGGGGAGCTTTGCTTGCCAGCGTAGCGGTGAGCTGTACGGGATTTTTTTTTATGCTGCTGTTGATACGCAAGATGGACTGGTTTCGGCGCAAAATATTATTTGGCGGGATAGATTTCAAAATTGCTCGACAGTACAGCGAATTTTCGTTGATGTCTGTTGTTTTTCTTATTTCGCCCTTCGTTTTGATTATCATTCGGGACTTTTTGACGAAAAATCTCTCCCTCGAGCAAGCGGGACTTTGGCAGGGAATGATGAAAATTTCGGATACGTATCTCAATTTTATTGTCAGCATATTGACCGTTTACTATGTGCCGCGATTCTCTGAAATCCACGACACCAACGAGTTGGTCATTGAGATGCGCAAGGGATTCAAGCGAATTATGCCGTTGGTCATTGTGCTGTCGTTTTCTATCTGGCTGTGTAGGGATTTGATTATCAGCTTGTTGCTGTCGCCCAAGTTCGTTCCGATGCGCGATTTGTTTGCCCTCAATCTGCTCGGCGACGTGTTCAAAGTAGCTGGATATTTGTTCGTTTATGTGTTAGTGGCTCCGATGTTTGCTCACAAAATAACAAAGGCAAATATTACCACGATGATCACGTATCAGATTGTTTTATTAGGTTCTAACCTATTTTTTGTAAAAAAATTCGGATTGATAGGTACGAGCTACGCCTGCCTCTTGACGATGGTAGTTTATTTATTTACTGCGATGTATTTTACTCGGCAGTTGGTGGTGGCTACCAAAAAGAGCATTGCGCCCAATTCGCTCAAGCAAAATTTCAAAAATTTTCTAAAAAAATAATATTTTTTTAGGATTGGTGTTTTTAATCCCTCCAAATCATTGTTATCCAAAGTAAGTAAGCGACTTAAAAGTATATTTTCATGAAGTGTAATATCTGTGAAAAGCCATCTAATTTTATCTTTGAGGCAAAAATATTAGATAAATACGATGTGTCTTATTTTCAATGTAGTAATTGCGATTTTATTCAGACAGAACGCCCATACTGGCTTTCGGAGGCGTATTCGTCTGCTATCACAGCACTTGATATTGGGTTGATTGAGCGCAACATTTTACTTGCACCCAAATTAGAAACCCTAATAAGATTATTTTTTAAATCCGACTGTAAGTTCATAGATTACGGCGGAGGTTACGGAATGTTGGTGCGTATGATGAGAGATAGGGGCTTGGACTTCTATCGGCAAGATATATACTGCGAAAATATTTTTGCTAAAAATTTTGACGTAACGGATTTTCCACAACAGCGATTTGAGCTTCTTGCGGCTTTTGAAGTATTCGAGCATTTAGAAAATCCGATAAGCGAAATAGAAAAAATGTTTGCTTACAGCGATACTATTTGTTTCTCCACAGAGTTGCAGCCACAGCGAGCCGTAACGCCGCAAAATTGGTGGTATGTGGTACCCCAAACTGGGCAACACATATCCTTGTATTCCGAAAAATCACTTCGTCATATTGCAAAACTTCGCCGATGTAATTACTATTCCTACGGCAATTCATTTCACTTATTTACGCCCCAAAAAATTAATCCAATACTGTTCAGAGGTGCTTTGAACAAATATTTTTCGTCTTTTTATAGCCAAATAAATAAAAAAAACTCACTTTTGCAGGCGGATTATAACTCACTTTTGAATAAATAAATCTTGGAAATATATTTGATTACCGGCTTTGGAGGCTTTGTGAGCAATCACTTTCTTAATTATTTGGATACCTTGAACACTCCAATAAAAGTGGTCGGTATTAGTAGAAAAATCCGTAATGAACTACTAACATACAAAAATCTAAATATCCAAATAGAACTCGCTGACCTTACCAATCGCCTACGAATACAAGATATTTTGGCGCATTATCGCCCCAATTTTATATTGCATCTTGCCTCTGACAGCAGCGTTGCATACAGTTGGAAATATCCGATTGATAGTTTTCAGAACAACACTAATATATTTCTCAATTTGCTCGAAAGTGTGCGAATACTACAAATCCCGTGTCGAATTTTGTCAATCGGCTCGTCGGAAGAGTACGGGATAGTAGCCAAAGAAAATCTACCTATCCACGAAAACACGCCGCTCAATCCCATTAGCCCCTATGCCGTGGCGAGAGTATCACAAGAATTGTTGAGTAAAGTCTATGTAGAAGGTTATAACTTGGATATTATTATGACCCGCTCCTTCAACCATATTGGGGCAGGGCAGGACGATAAATTTGTGATTCCGTCTTTTGTAAAACAGATAATAACAAACCCTGAAAAAAAACTACAAGTCGGAAATCTACAAATCGTGAGAGATTTTTTGGACGTACAAGATGTAGTGAGAGCCTATGTTTCCCTGTTGCAACAGGGAAAAAAAGGCGAAATCTATAACGTGTGTAGCGGTAAAGGAGTCACTTTGCTCGAAATTTTGGAAACCATAGCTGCTATGGAAAATATTAACCTTCAATATTGGGTAGATAAAAATTTGATTCGCCCCAACGACAATCCTGCTATCATCGGAGATTATACCAAAATATATAACTCGTTGGGCTGGAAACCAACTGTACCACTGCAACAAAGCCTCACGGAAATTAGAAATTTTTTTAGAAATAATATAACATGAATTTATTATACGACCATCAGATTTTTGTAAAGCAGCAGTATGGCGGAGTGTCGCGTATTTTTGTAGAAATCATAAAGCATTTGAGAGAGTATCCCGATGTAAAAATCGAGCTGCCATTGTTGTATTCCCACAACACGCATTTGGTCGAAAATAATTTTCATCCTACCAAACCTTACCTTCAGCGTCCGTTCAAAGGTCGCACTACTTTGATGAACAGTATCAATGTGCTCAATAATTTTTATACAAACAAACAATTAAGAAAACAAAACTTCGATGTTTTTCACCCAACTTATTACGATACTTATTTTTTGAGTGCCTTGAAACAAAAACCATTCGTCCTGACCATTTATGATATGACGCACGAAAAAATGGCGCACCAAGAGCTAAAAACCGACAAAACAATAGAGTACAAACAGATATTGGCACATAAAGCCACTCATATTATTGCTATATCAGAAAATACAAAAAAAGATATTCACGAAATATATGGAATTTCAGAACAAAAGATAACCGTTAGCTATTTGGATAATTCGCTGAAACCAGTAGTAAATTATTCTCCTGAGCTGAAATTTCCAGATTTTTACATTCTGTTTGTCGGCAATAGACGAGTGTACAAAAATTTTGACCTATTTTTAGATGCAGTCGCGCCGCTTTTAAAAGAAAATAACGATTTACATTTAGTTTGTGCTGGCGGAGCAGCATTTAATTCCGCAGAAGAACATCGTATTCAAACATTGGGGATAAAAAAACAAGTCGTTCAAACTGCTATTCCTGACAATCTTTTGGCGCATCTGTACCAGAATGCACAGTGTTTCGTCTTTCCGTCGCTTTATGAAGGATTTGGAATACCTACTTTGGAGGCGTTTGCTTGTGAGTGTCCCGTAGCTTTGAGCTATGCAAGTTCGATGCCCGAAGTGGGAGGAGATGCGGCTCTATATTTTGACCCAAATAGTAAAGAAAGCATCTTTCAAACAGTACAAAAAATTATTTATGACAGAGATTTGCAGAACCAATTAAGAGCAAAAGGGCGCGAGCAACTTCAAAAATTTTCATGGCAACAGTCAGCACGGCAGCACTACGAACTTTATAAAAACTTATAACCTCAATCCCTCCACACCATGCCGCTTCTTTCTGTCATCACCGTCGTTTTTAATGGCGAGCGAGATATTGAAAATTCTCTGAAAAGTTTGCGCTGCCAAACTTTTACCGACTACGAACTCGTTGTCATCGACGGTGGCTCGACCGACAGAACTTTACAGATTCTGGAGCAATATCGAACTCAAATCACTTATTTAGTTTCTGAAAAAGACAGCGGACTTTACGACGCTATGAACAAAGGCATCGCAGCCGCAAAAGGAAAATTTTTGTACTTTCTGAACGTCGGCGACGAAATATTTGATAAAAATACGCTGCGCCAAGTGTTTAGTACCGAACAAAATTTGTCTGCACATCTACTCTACGGCAATACCATTACCAAAGAAAATCCACTCGGAAAAGATTTTATTTTTGGTAAAAAAATTACAATTCGCGATTTTTACTTTACCAGCGCGCCCATTTGTCACCAGTCGTCGTTTATCCAAAAAAGCTGTTTTGACCAAATCGGTGCTTACGACCTCCGCTATCGGATTTTTGCCGACCAAGATTGGTTCATTCGCTGCTTTTCCAATCCCAATTTCCGCACCCAATATCTTGACCAAACTATATCTCGATTCCAAGTAGAAGGCGTAAGTTTTTACAGTCGAATACAAGGATTTCGGGAAAGTATGGACAGTGGTAGCCGCCATTTTCCCGCCCACATCGTCTTTCTTAAAAAAATTATGTTTCCTGTGACGCTTGCAAAAAAG
>JAYWGG010000172.1:0-23145 GCA_043778415.1 Saprospiraceae bacterium | reverse complement strand
ACAATTTCGGAGTTTCGAGTCATTAGTGCCAGCTGCATACAAGACTGCTTCGCGAGGGCAGAGGTGGGCAGGTAAGTAGTCAAAGTTGAAAGTAATTTTGATAACTCGCGCAAGTCACTCAAAAAAACTGTCATCAACTTCTTTCAAAAACAAAGCTATGGTAATTTTTTTAAATATCCAAATTTTTCATACACCGAAAGACGATTTTGTGACATAGTAAAAAAAATAATTTGTCGTTCTGTGACGCTGTAAGAACAGAAAACCCTGAAATTATTTTTTTAACAGTCTAAAATTGTGACAAAAAATAATTTTGAAAAAAGTGAAAATAATTTATTTACTCAATAAATAGCTTACCGTTCCACCAATCTTTTTCAATCAAAGCATTGTTTTTGGCATAAAAAGCGAGAGCGGGTTCGTTCCAGTCCAAAACCTGCCATTTGAGCAGCCTCGCGCCCGCCGACTTCGCAGCCTCCAGCACCGCCTCAAACAAAGCCTGCCCGATGCCGTCGCCCCGAAACGACTCCGCCACCACAAAATCCTCGAGGTAGAGCATCTTGCCTTTCCAAGTCGAGTACGCCATATAATACAAGGCGATGCCCACAATCCTCCCGTCGGCGGCTTCCGCCACCACAAAATCAAAAACTTTTTCCGCAAAATCACGTTCATAGTCTTCCAAAGTAGCCGTGACAGCTTCTGGCTCACGTTCATAAACCGCTAATTCATAGACCAATGCGTGAGCGTGGCGCAGGTCTTCGTGCTTTCCAGCTCGTATTTGGTAAGTGCTTTTCATGGGCGCAAACATACATTATTATTTTTTTAAATATATAATATTCACAAGATGACTGTGATTTTTGCACAAAAAAAATAGAGTTAGAAAAAAAATTATTTTTTTTTTCTAACATTGTTGCTTAATACGACAGAATAGTTATATCTTTGCATCACTTTTTAAAAAAGCAGCCTACGGAGGGCAAAAAAATAACGTAAATCATTCAAAATCAAATAGTTTTTACCAACAAAAACGGCGGTAGAACAGAAGATTAAAAGCAGCTAATATGCCTACTATCAACCAGTTGGTTCGCATTGGAAGAACGACCATAGAAGAATCCAGCAAAACGCGCGCCCTCAATGCGTGTCCGCAACGTCGCGGCGTTTGTACTCGTGTTTATACGACCACGCCCAAGAAGCCAAACTCTGCCTTGCGCAAGGTAGCCAAAGTGCGCCTTACCACAGGTAATGAAGTAATTTGCTACATTCCAGGCGAAGGTCACAACCTCCAAGAACACTCTATCGTGTTGGTGCGTGGCGGTCGTGTGAAAGACCTTCCGGGAGTTCGCTATACGATTGTCCGTGGCGCGTTGGATACTGCGGGCGTTACCAATCGTAAGAAAAGCCGTTCAAAATACGGAACCAAGCGAGGCAAAGCAGGTGCAGCAGCACCAGCAAAAGGCGGCGCAAAGAAAAAATAATAGCACTCGCACCATCGAGCAATCATAAATTTATAAATTAAGAGATACAATCTTAAAATAAGATGAGAAAAAGAAAACCTAAAGCAAGATACGTCGCAGAAGACCCACGTTATTCTGATACGATGGTAACTCAGTTTGTCAATAATCTGATGTGGGAAGGCAAAAAAAGTACTGCATTCACTATTTTTTATGACGCATTGGAGATAGTAAAAAATCGTACCAACGACGACGAACACGAAGTTTGGAAGCGCGCGTTGAACAATGTGATGCCACAAGTAGAGGTTCGCAGCCGCCGTATCGGTGGAGCTACTTTCCAGATACCAACCGAAATTCGTGCCAAGCGCAAGATTTCTATCGGTATGAAATGGATGGTAAAATTCGCTCGCCAACGCAGTGGTAAGGGAATGGCTGAAAAGTTAGCAGCCGAAATCGTAGCAGCCGCCAAAAACGAAGGCGCAGCAGTAAAACGTAAAGAAGACACGCACCGTATGGCAGAAGCGAACCGCGCTTTCGCACATTACAAGTCGTAACAAATAAAGTAAATCCGACTGTTTTGTTTAGATGTTGGATTTTTTAAGACCACTCACAAATAAAAAAACCTAATATGTTCAACATTGGTCATATTAGGTTTTTGAGTTGCTTTGAGTGAGGGATGAGAAAAAATAAGTAGTTTATTTTAGATACGTTCCTAAACATTAATTAAAAATTTTTTAACACAAAAAATTGTATCGCAGCATTGGCAAAGATTATTTTTGTAGAGTTTGTCGAATACATTTTTTTCATTTGGATAAAAAAATATCATGGCTAAAGATTTGAGGTTTACCCGAAATATTGGTATCGCTGCACACATTGACGCAGGAAAGACAACCACGACTGAACGAATCCTGTACTACACAGGTGTCTCACACAAGATCGGTGAGGTGCACGATGGTGCCGCTACGATGGACTGGATGGAGCAGGAGCAGGAGCGTGGTATCACTATTACGTCCGCTGCGACTAAATGTACTTGGGAAGTGGACGGTCAGAAATTTGATTTCAATATCATCGATACTCCCGGACACGTTGATTTTACGGTAGAGGTAAATCGCTCTTTGCGTGTTTTGGACGGTTTGGTATTTTTGTTTTCAGCCGTAGATGGTGTAGAGCCGCAGTCCGAAACCAACTGGCGTTTGGCGGACAACTATAAAGTGCCGCGTATCGCTTTTATCAATAAAATGGACAGAGCAGGAGCCGATTTTTTTATGTGTGTAAAGGACATGAAAGCAAAATTAGGTTCTAACGCCATTCCGTTGCAAGTGCCGATAGGCGCAGAAGAAAAATTCGTAGGCGTTGTAGATTTGGTAATGAACAAAGCCGTCGTTTGGAACGAACACGACCAAGGCGCGACGTACCAAGAAATACCAATCCCAGAAGATTTGATAGAAATCGTAAAAGAGACGCGTGCGCTTCTGATTGAAGAAGTTGCGTCTTACGACGATACATTGATGGAAAAATTCTTCGATGATCCAGATTCTATTACCGTAGAAGAAATGCGCAAAGCAGTTCGAGCAGCAGTGACGGACATGAAAATGACTCCCGTAATGTGTGGTTCGGCTTTCAAAAATAAAGGAGTTCAGGCTTGTTTAGATGCAGTTTGTTACTTTTTGCCAAGCCCGCTCGACGTGGACGGCGTAAGAGGAATTGACCCAAGAACAGAAACCGAAATCGTACGTCAGCCAGCAGTTACTGATCCATTTACAGCTTTGGCGTTCAAAATTGCGACAGACCCATTCGTAGGTCGCTTGTGCTTTATTCGTGTATATTCGGGTGCGTTGGACGCAGGTTCGTATGTCCTGAACACTCGCTCGGACAACAAAGAGCGCATCTCTCGCTTGTATCAAATGCACGCCAACAAGCAGCAACAAGTAGATAGAGTAGAGGCAGGTGACATCGTGGCAGCAGTCGGATTCAAAGATATTCGTACAGGCGATACTTTGTGCGCGCCTGACCATCCAATCGTATTGGAGTCAATGGTGTTCCCGGAGCCAGTAATCGGTATTGCGATAGAGCCAAAAACTCAAAAAGATTTAGATAAGTTGGGAATGTCTTTGGCAAAATTGGCAGAAGAAGACCCGACTTTCCGTGTCCGCTACGACGAAGATACCAACCAAACCGTGATTAGCGGTATGGGAGAACTTCACTTGGAAATCATCGTGGATAGACTACGCCGCGAGTTCAAAGTGGAGTGCAATCAAGGCGCGCCACAGGTAAACTACAAAGAAGCTCTGACGAAAGGCACGCAGCACCGCGAGCGTTTGAAAAAACAATCGGGTGGTTCGGGTTTGTTCGCCGATATGGAGTTTGAGTTAGGACCTGCGGACGAAGAATTTTTGGAAAGCGACGACTTCAAGAGCGGCAAGAAAAAATTACAATTCGTGTGGTCTATCGTAGGAGGCTCGATTGACAAAAACTATATCAAGCCAATCACAGACGGCTTCACGTCTATGATGAACAACGGAATACTTGCTGGCTTCAATATCGACAGCATGAAAGTAAGAGTTACAGACGGCGGAATGCACGCAGTGGATTCCAAGCCGATAGCTTTCGAGTTGTGTGCCAAAGAGGGCTTCAGAGAAGCCGCCAAGCAGTGCGCACCAGTGCTGTTGGAGCCGATTATGAAGTTGGAAGTAATTACTCCCGACGACTATGTTGGAGGTGTGATAGGCGACTTGAACCGCCGTCGTGGATTGCCGAAAGGACAAGAAGCTCGTATGGGTGGCGCAGTAGCTATCCAAGCAGAAGTTCCGTTGGCAGAAATGTTCGGTTATGTGACGCAGTTGAGAACCATCACATCAGGTCGTGCCAACTCGACGATGGAGTTTTCGCACTACGCACCAGCACCACGCAACGTAGCGGAGGACATAATAGCAAAAGCAAAAGGCGCAAAAGCCAACGCATAAAAATAAATTAAAAATAATGTAAAAATAATACGAAAAAATTTGGTGAATCCAAAATACCGTATTATCTTTGCGCCTCAATTAAGAGTAAGCGGTTTTAGAAAGCCGCAAATATTCAAAATTAAAAGGGAATGAATCAAAAAATCAGAATTAAGCTTCGATCGTTTGACCACAATTTAGTGGATAAATCAACGGAGAAAATCGTAAAGACAGTCCGCAACAGCGGAGCAGTAGTTACGGGTCCGATTCCGCTGCCTACAGAGAAAAAAATTGAAACCGTCCTGCGGTCCCCGCACGTCAATAAGAAATCTCGTGAGCAGTTCCAGTTGCGTACCCACAAACGCTTGATAGAAATTTATACACCTACGCAAAAAACTGTTGACGCTTTGTCAAAGTTGGAGCTGCCAAGTGGAGTAGATATTCAAGTCAAATTGACGTAAATTTTTGATTTCATAAGTCAGTCGCTCTATTTTCTTTGAAAGATAGACAAAATTACTTTTTTCTTTTCTTAAGGAAAGTAAAATTCGTGTCTTTTGCAGAAAGCGATACTATGAACATCAATCTTTTCACTATTTTATTCGTATATAAAAAATCTTTATAAAAGTGAACGGCATCATCGGTAAAAAAATCGGTATGACCAGCGTTTATGATGACAAAGGCAATAATATTGCTTGTACAGTCATTGAAGCAGGTCCTTGTGTAGTCACACAAGTAAAAACAACAGAAACAGACGGCTATAACGCCCTCCAGTTAGGGTTTGCAGACGCAAACGCTCGCAATGTTTCTAAACAACTTACGGGTCACTTTACAAAAGCTGGCACTACACCTAAAAAAGAAGTAGCTGAATTTCGCGACTTCAACGCAGTTGCGAAAGCACTCGGCGATGAAATCAACGTTTCAGAAGTTTTCGTTGAAGGCGATAAAGTTCAGGCTGGAGGTATCACGAAGGGCAAGGGGTTTCAGGGCGTTGTGAAGCGTCACGGATTCGCTGGTGTAGGTCAAAGCACACACGGTCAGCACGATAGAGGTCGCGCACCGGGTTCTATCGGAGCATCGTCTTTTCCTTCCAAAGTATTCAAGGGAATGAGAATGGCGGGTCGTACAGGCGGTGACAATCGTACGGTCAAAAATCTATCTGTTATTAGAGTGTATGCAGAGCAAAATATTTTATTGGTCAAAGGAGCAATCCCAGGTCATAAAGGTTCATTTGTAATCATCGAAAAAAATTAAAGCAGGCATGAAATTAGAAATCTATAACATTCAAGGTCAAAAGACTGGCAGAGAAATAGAGCTGCCTGCCGATATTTTCGGTGTCGAGCCTAACTCCCACGCTGTTTATTTGGCAGTGAAGCAGTACATGGCAAACCAACGCCAAGGAACGCACAAGTCAAAAGAGCGCAGCGAAATAGCCCGCTCTACCAGAAAGGCGTTTCGCCAGAAAGGTACGGGTGGCGCGCGAAGAGGAGATATGAAATCTCCTTTGGTACACGGTGGAGCAAGAGTCTTTGGTCCTCGCCCGCGTGACTACAGTTTCCGTTTGAATAAAAAGACAAAGCAGTTGGCTCGTGCGTCGGCGTTATCTACAAAATATACAAGCGGTCAAATTACCGTGATAGAGGATTTTGTAATGCAAGCACCAAAGACGAAAGAGTTTATTCAAATATTGTCCAAATTTGGTTTGGGCGAAAAAAAGTCATTGTTGGTGACAGGCGGCTACGAAAAGAATACCTATTTGTCGAGTAGAAATATTCCGAAAGCATCTGTTGTAGAAGCAAAGGACTTGAATACTTATCAGGTGTTGAACGCAAACGCCATCGTACTTTCAGAAAGTGCTATCGCAACAATGAAAGAAGTTTTTGCATAATATCATAATATAAGGTGTAAATAATCGAAGCCAACTATTCAATATTTAATTTAAAAAAATGGCAAGGTCAATATTAATAAAGCCAATTATCTCTGAAAAAGCAGACGCACAAGCAAAATCAAGCGGAAAGTACGGTTTTGTAGTGGATAAAAAGGCAAATAAAATCGAGGTAAAGAAAGCGGTAGAAGCAATGTACGGCATAACCGTAGCAGATGTCAATACTGCCATCATACCTGGCAAAGTAAAGAGCAGAAACACTCGTTCAGGTGTAACCAAAGGGCGTTCTTCCTCTTACAAAAAAGCTTTCGTAACACTCGCAGCAGGCGAAGAAATTGATTTCTTCGGCGCAGAAGAAGAACCAACTGCCGAATAATTATCGCAAGCAGTAAAATTTAGGAATGACGAAAAAATGAGTAGTTTATTTTAGATACATTCCTTATTTAGTAAAAAATTATTTTTTGAAATAATTTCAAAATCAGATACTAATGCCAGTCAAAAAATATAACCCGCTAACGCCGGGAACTCGATTTCGGGTGGGCAATGCTTACACCGAAATAACATCGGACACTCCCGAAAAGAGCCTGATGTCTTCCGTCAAGAAGAGTGGCGGTCGCAATCACGACGGCAAAATGACCGTCCGCCAAAGAGGTGGTGGTCACAAACGCCAGTATCGTGTGATAGACTTTAAGCGCGACAAGGACGGCATACCCGCCAAAGTACAGACGATTGAGTATGACCCGAATCGCACAGCTTTTATAGCTTTGCTGAATTATGTGGACGGCGAAAAGCGTTATATGTTGGCTCCAAAGGGCTTGCAAGTAGGTGCGGAAGTAAATTCGGGCGCAGGTGCGTTGCCAGAAGTTGGTAACACGTTGCTTCTGAGTGAAGTTCCACTCGGTACACCGATACACGCCATCGAAATGCAGCCCGGAAGAGGAGCAGCTTTGGTGCGCAGCGCAGGTACATCGGCGCAGTTAGTAGGTCGTGAGGGGAAATATGCAGCTATCAAAATGCCTTCGGGCGAGTTGCGCAGGATACTTTTGACTTGCAGAGCTACGATGGGAGTTGTTTCTAACCAAGACCACGCCTTGACAGTGCTTGGAAAAGCAGGTCGCAGCCGATGGATAGGAAAGCGTCCGCGAGTAAGAGGAGTAGCGATGAACCCAGTGGATCACCCGATGGGAGGAGGTGAAGGTCGCGCATCTGGCGGACACCCAACTTCAAGAACTGGAATCATGGCGAAAGGTCAAAAAACTCGTAACCCGAATAAAAAGAGTAACACTTTGATTATATCAAAGCGTAAAACGAAGAACTCAAAATAATTATTTTTAGTAAAAATACTTTATACAAATGCCGCGTTCATTAAAAAAAGGACCTTACATATTCCACAGATTGTTGGAAAAATTGGCAAAGGCTAAAGAAAGCAATAAGAAAACAGTCATCAAGACGTGGTCACGCGCTTCTATGATTATTCCCGACATGGTCGGGGAAACCATTGCGGTGCATAATGGAAAAACTTTTATACCTGTTTTTGTAACAGAAAATATGGTTGGTCATAAGCTTGGAGAGTTTGCGCTGACGCGCAATTTTAGAGGGCATGGCGGAAAAAAGGGTAAATAATTAAGTATTTAGCCAGTTATTCATTAGAAAAAATTAATATTCTATTAAAATAATGGAAGCAGTAGCAAAATTAAAAAATTGTCCAATGTCGCCTCGAAAGATGCGCTTGGTAGTGGACAACATAAGAGGCAAGCGCGTCGGAGACTCGTTGGCTATTCTGAAATTTACCAAACGTGAGTCTTCTATTTGGTTGCATAAGCTACTTTTGTCGGCGATTGCAAACTGGGAATATAAGAACGAAACGAGTGCAGACGACTACGATTTGTATGTAAAAACTATTTTTGTAGATGGTGGTACTATGTTGAAGCGTTTCCAAGCCGCCCCACAGGGTCGTGCGCACAGGATTCGCAAGCGCACCAACCACGTCACTTTGGTAGTAGAAAATCGGGTAGCAATCACCGAAGAAGCATAATTAGAAAAATTTTTAGCAAAAAAATAAATACCACAATATTTCATGGGTCAGAAATGTAATCCAATAGGAAATCGTTTAGGAATCATCAGAGGCTGGGATTCCAGTTGGTTCGGCGGTAAAGACTTTGGTTTGAAAGTCGTTGAAGATGAGAAAATACGCAACTATCTCAAAGTAAGAATCCAAAAGGGTGGTATTGCTCGGATTATTATTGAGCGCACCCTCAAGCGGGTAACGGTCACTATCCATACTTCGCGCCCCGGTATCATTATCGGTAAAGGAGGACAGGAAGTGGACAGCATTCGCGAGGAGTTGAAAAAATTGACGAGTAAAGATGTCCAAATCAACATCGTAGAAATTCGCAAGCCTGAAATGGACGCGGTTATTGTAGGAGAGTCTATTGCGAAGCAAATAGAGTCGCGTATTAACTACCGCCGTGCTATCAAGGCAGCTATTCAATCTACCATCAGAACAGGTGCAGAGGGAATCAAGGTGCGTATTTCGGGTCGTTTGAATGGTGCAGATATGGCTCGCTCGGAGGAGTACAAAGAGGGGCGTACCCCGTTGCATACTTTCCGTGCAGATATTGACTTCGCTATCACGGAAGCGCAAACAGTCTATGGCAAGATTGGAATTAAAGTTTGGATTTGTAAAGGTGAAGTTTTTGGTAAAAGAGATCTTTCTCCGATGACAGAAGACACGAAACCAATGAATACAAACAATCAGGGTGGTGACGATAGACGCGGCGGCGGAAATGACCGACGTGGCGGTGGAGATAGACGCGGTGGAAACGATAGACGCGGCGGCGGCGGTGGAAATGATCGCCGTGGCGGCGGCGGCGGCGGAAACGATAGACGTGGCGGCGGCGGTGGAAATGACCGAAGCAGCGGCGGCGGAAGCGGCGCACCAAAAAATACTGACAGAAAACGATAGTAAATAAATAAAAAAGTTGTACCTTTGCGCACGCTTTTTTTAAGCCTATAAATAAGATAAAATGTTACAGCCAAAAAGGACGAAATATCGCAAACAACAGAAAGGAAGAATCAAGGGCTTGGCACACAAAGGCAGCACCGTTTCTTTCGGCTCTTTTGGATTAAAATCTTTAGACCCGTCGCGAATTACGAATCGGCAAATAGAGTCCGCCCGTATCGCTATGACGCGCTACATGAAGCGTGAGGGTAAAGTGTGGATAAGAATATTTCCAGACAAACCTATTACTTCAAAGCCAGCCGAAGTGCGCATGGGTAAAGGTAAGGGTTCATTAGACCACTATGTAGCAATCGTGAAGCCGGGAACGATTATGTTTGAGATAGATGGAGTTTCGCAGGAAATTGCAACACAAGCATTGAAGTTGGCGGCGCAGAAGTTGCCAGTGATGACAAAGACCGTATCTCGCTACGACTACGCAGAATAATTTATAAAATTAATAATATTTTAGATAATGGCAAGCACCAATATTAATCCAGAATTAAAATCTATGTCCGATGAAGACTTGCGCAATGAGTTGGCGGCGTCTGAAATGGAATATCAAAAAAATAACTTTGAGCACGCAGTAAAAGGGTTAGCAAACCCGTTGGAGCTTCGTGTGATGCGTAGAGATATAGCGAGAGTTCAGACAGAAATCCGCAGTCGTGAAGTGTCAGCAATGACACCAGAGCAAGTAGCAAAACGTAGTAAAATACGGGAGCGTAGAAGTAGGAAGTCATAATATTGTGGCATTTCAGAATTTTTATTATTAATAAAAACATTTTTCTCCAGTTCGGGAAACCATATTTCGCATAGACAATGGAAGATAGAAAAATCAGAAAGCAAAAAACTGGCGTTGTTACCAGTAATAAAATGGACAAGACCATTACCGTATCGGTAGAGAGAAGGTTGCGTCACCCAATGTATGGAAAATTTGTGAAAAAATCCAAAAAATTCCATGCCCACGATGATACCAATGAATGTGGAATCGGTGACACCGTCCGCATCATGGAAACTCGTCCTTTGAGCAAGCTCAAGCGTTGGAGATTAGTAGAGGTAATAGAAAAAGCGAAATAAATATCGCTCTTTCTTAAAGACCTTTGGTTGGAGTTTGTTACGAACTCCAAAAAAGCAATCATCGAATACTTTTAATATAAAATAATGATACAGCAGGAATCAAGGCTCAGAGTGGCCGATAATAGTGGAGCAAAAGAAGTGCTTTGCATACGAGTCTTGGGAGGTTCGATGCGTCGCTACGCTTCTATCGGAGATAGAATCGTGGTTACTGTGAAAGATGCAAGTCCGGGCGGTGTAAAAAAAGGCACTGTTTCAAAGGCAGTAGTGGTAAGAACGAAGAAGGAAATCCGTCGCAAAGATGGTTCTTACATTCGTTTTGACGACAATGCGGTAGTGTTATTGACAGCTTCCGATGAGCCACGTGGAACTCGTATCTTTGGACCAGTAGCTCGTGAGCTGCGCGATAGAGATTATATGAGAATTATTTCTTTGGCACCCGAAGTGTTGTAAGAGAAAGTCTTTGCGGTAAAGTTTAAAATTCATCGAAAATCAATAGGTTTCCAAATAAGAATCATGGAAAATAAATCAAATAAAAGCAGTACGCGCTTTGCGCCAAAGCTAAATATCAAGAAAGGCGACAAAGTAGTCGTTATTTCGGGCAACGATAAGGGCGTGGCTGGTGAAGTACTTCGCGTGTTTCCCGACAAGAATCGCGCTATTGTAGAGGGGGTGCGTATGGTAAAAAAGCATACGAAAGCAACCAACAACAACGCAGGGAGCATTACAGAAATGTCGGCTCCAATTCACATCTCTAATCTGATGTTGGCAGACCCTAAAACAGGCGCACCAACTCGCATCGGGCGCAAAGAAGTGGACGGAAAGTCAGTAAGATATTCAAAAAAATCAGGAGAAATTATTAAATAATGAGCTACTCACCAAGATTTAAAGATAAATATTCAAAGGAAGTGCTGCCAGCTTTGATGGAGCAGTTTCAGTATAAGTCTATTATGCAAGTACCGCGCTTGGTCAAAATTACTTTGAACCAAGGTGTCGGAAACGCAACAGGCGACAAGAAATTAGTGGACACGTCCATTAATGAGTTGTCAATTATTGCGGGACAAAAAGCAGTTCCGACCAAAGCAAAGACTTCTATTTCCAACTTCAAACTCAGAGAAGCAATGCCTATCGGGGCAAGAGTAACTTTGCGTGCAGAGAGAATGTACGAGTTTTTGGACAGGTTCGTAACGATTGCGTTACCGCGTGTGCGAGATTTCAAAGGCATCAATGACAAAAGTTTCGACGGTCGTGGCAATTATTCTATGGGCGTGACAGAGCATATCATTTTTCCAGAGATTGACTTGGACAAAGTAAGCAAAATCACGGGCATGGACATCAGTTTCGTGACTACTGCGAAGACAGATGCAGAAGCGTTGGCACTCCTCAAAGCGATGGGTTTGCCATTCAAGAATCAAAAAACTCAAGATTAAAAATAAATAATTACAATGGCTAAGAAATCAGTTATTGCGCGTCAAGCCAAGAGAGAAAGAATGGTAGCTAAATATGCCGACCTTCGCAAGAAATTGAAGGAGGAAGGAAACTACGAGGAGTTGGATAAGCTGCCGAGAAACTCTAATAAAACACGTCTAAAAAATCGTTGCTTGCTTACTGGAAGACCGAAAGGTTATATGCGTAAGTACGGGGTGTGCCGCGTTATGTTTCGTAAGATGGCGTTGGAGGGGAAGATTCCGGGAGTTACCAAAGCAAGTTGGTAATTATTTAAAAAATTAGTCTGAATTTCATAATATAATAAAAATATGGCAGTCACAGATCCAATAGCAGATTATCTGACGCGTGTCAGAAATGCACAGATGGCAGGTCACAGTATCGTGGAGATACCAGCTTCTCGTATGAAGAAGAGCATCACAGAAATTTTGTTTGAGCAAGGTTATATTTCTAAATATAAGTTTGAGGACGGAGAGGGCAAGCAAGGCATCATTAAGATAGCTTTGAAGTACGACCCTTTCACAAAGCGTCCAGCAATGACCAAACTTCAGCGAATCAGTAAGCCGGGACTGCGCAATTATTCGCAGTCAAAAGAAATCCCGCGCGTCATCAACGGACTTGGGATTGCTATAATTTCGACTTCAAAAGGTGTAATGACCGATATGAAAGCTCGTGCGGAGAACGTGGGCGGCGAAGTATTGTGCTTCGTATATTAATCAACTTTTTTTATCATTTTATCAGATAATACCATGTCAAGGATAGGTAAAGCACCGATTTCGTTGCCGAAGGGAGTGGAAATCAATATGAGCAAAGGCAATTTGCTAACCGTCAAAGGACCAAAAGGAACTTTGGTACAACAAATTGACCCAGACATCAGCGTTAGCGTAGAAGATGGTACGCTGACGGTTGTTCGTCCGACCGAGCAAAAAAGACACAAAGCCATGCACGGATTGTACAGAGCTTTGGTATTCAATATGGTCAAGGGCGTTTCCGAAGGATACAAAAAAGAAATGGAACTAATAGGTGTCGGTTATCGCGCCACCAATTCGGGCAATCTGTTGGAATTGGTGCTGGGCTACTCTCACCCGATAATGTTTGCCGTACCAGAAGACGTAAAGGTAGAAACCAAACAAGATAAAGGGCAGCCTCCAATTATTACCCTACATTCGATTGATAAACAGTTAATTGGTCAAGTATCTGCCAAAATCCGTGCGCTTCGTAAGCCAGAGCCGTACAAAGGAAAGGGTATCAAATTCGTCGGAGAAATTATCCGCCGCAAAGCTGGAAAAACAGCTGGTAAGAAATAAAAATAGGCTACAACAGTACATCAAAGTAGTAAAACTTTATACATTTTTCGTATATGCAAGTTAGTAAATCAGATAGAAAAAGACGCATCCACTACCGCGTGCGTAAAAAAGTAAACGGCACAGCATCAAGACCACGTCTTTCTGTGTATCGTAGTAACAAGTTCATCTATTGCCAAGTGATAGACGACGTTACGGGGCATACTTTGTTGGCAGCTTCGGCAAAAGAAGCGGCAGTAAGTGGTAACAAAATTGACCAAGCGAAAGCAGTCGGGAAGTTGCTTGCTGAAAAAGCAATGGCTTCTAACATTCAGTCTGTTGTCTTCGATCGTGGTGGTTATCTTTATCATGGGCGCGTAAAAGCCTTGGCAGAAGGCGCGCGTGAAGGCGGCTTGCAATTTTAACAAAAGAAAAGTATTAATTCTAATAATAAGCAATAATGGCAAATAATACTCAAAATAGAGTGTCTCGCGCACCAGAAATGGAGCTTAAAGAGAAAATGGTGGCTCTCAACAGGGTTGCGAAAGTAACAAAAGGGGGACGCACGTTTAGTTTCGCTGCGATTGTGGTCGTAGGAGATGGAGAAGGAACTATCGGACAAGGACTCGGTAAGGCTCGTGACGTGCAGGAAGCTATTACGAAAGCAGTAGAAGATGCAAAGAAGAACTTGGTAAAAGTTCCGATTTTGCACGGTACTATTCCACACTTTCAGCTCGGAAAATTCGGCGCAGGACGTATAATGATAAAGCCGGCCGCACACGGAACAGGAGTTATCGCTGGTGGAGCGATGCGTGCAGTGTTAGAAATGGTAGGCATCAAGGACGTGTTGGCAAAGTCACAAGGTTCTTCCAATCCGCACAACGTCGTGAAAGCGACGATTGACGCTCTGTGCAAGCTGCGTGACCCACTCGAAATCTCCAAAACCAGAGGTATGAGTTTAGAAAAATTATTTAAAGGTTAATTTATCAAATTTCAGACAGACCGCAGGTCGAAGTTCTAAAAGATAATCATCGTATTCAATTAAAATATCATGGCTAAAATACAAATAACTCAAATTAGAAGCATCATTAAGCGTCCACAAAGTCAGAAGGATACTATCGCTGCTTTGGGTTTGCGTAAGATAAACCACACCGTAGAGCACGAGGCAACCCCTCAAATACTCGGCATGGTCGCTAAAATCAGTCATTTAGTGACATCAAAAACGCTGTAAATACAGCCTTTAGTAGAATAATACCTACAAAAGTCTTTCAAATTAAAAAAAAGTCATAGCACTAAATAAAAGTAAGAGCGATATGGAATTGCACAATTTGAAACCGGCAACGGGAGCAACTAAAAATAGAAAAAGAATAGCGCGCGGTCAGGGTTCTGGTCATGGTGGCACTTCCACTCGTGGTCACAAAGGGGACGGCTCACGCTCGGGACATAAAAATAAGCGCAACCACGAAGGGGGACAGATGCCACTTCAGATGCGTTTGCCGAAGATTGGGTTCAAGAGTCCGAATCGTGTGGAATATGTACCGTTCAATTTGGCAAGATTGCAGGAAATAGCGGATAAGTTCGGCTTGACAGCCATCAACGCAGAAGTGTTATTGACCAATAATATTATTCGCAAGACGGACAAAATTAAGATTTTGGCTACGGGTGCATTGACCTCCAAGCTGACAGTTTCTGCCGATGCTTGCTCCGTAAAAGCAAAACAAACTATTGAACAATTAGGCGGAAGCGTCAACCTCGTCAATTTAAAATAGGAATGAAAAAATTTATCACTACCCTCCAAAATATTTGGAGCATTAAGGAACTTCGTGACCGCCTACTTTTTACAGTTGGAATGTTGGCAGTTTATCGCTTGGGTTCGTATATCGTCCTTCCGGGTGTAGTACCTTCCGTGCTTGAGAAAGCAGCAAACAACAATTCTACGGATTTGCTCGGACTCATCAATACCTTTACAGGGGGTGCGTTCAACAATGCGGCGATATTTGCGTTGGGAGTAATGCCTTACATTACTGCATCAATCATTATTCAGTTGCTTGGTTTTGCGGTTCCGTACTTCCAAAGGCTTCAGCAGCGAGAAGGCGAAGCAGGACGTAAGAAATTAAATCAAATTTCGAGAATGTTGGCAGTAGCCGTTACTTTGGTTCAAGGAAGTGGCTATTTGACGTATATTAGTTCGCAGGGTGCGGTATCTCCGAATGTTCCGATGGGACTTTTTTGGAGTTGTAATATTATTATTCTTGCCGCAGGAACTATTTTTGCAATGTGGCTCGGAGAAAGGATACAGATTAAAGGTATCGGCAATGGCGTTTCGCTCATCATTATGACGGGTATCATGGCGCGCTTACCAGGTGCTTTCATCTTCGAGTTTCAATCTCAATTCTCCAACAACGCATTGATTGTGTTCATTTTAGAATTAGCGATGTTGTTTGCTATCGTAATGGCGACCATTATGATAGTGCAGGGAGTGCGAAAAATCCCGATACAGTTCGCCAAAAGAATGGTTGGTCGTGACGCATCAAGTATGCCAGCTGCTGGAAACCGTGATTATATCCCGCTAAAAGTGAATGCAGCAGGCGTAATGCCGATAATTTTTGCGCAAGCGTTGATGTTCTTACCAGCTACGGCGGTACAGTTCTTTTCCAAAGGGAATAATGACGTGTCTTTGAATCCAGTATTGAGAGCTTTGAATGATTATACTTCTTTGCCATATAATGCAGTGTACTTTTTATTGGTAGTTATATTTACCTATGTTTATACGGCTTTGTTAGTCAATCCGACCCAATATTCAGAGTATCTGAAACGCCAAAATGCTTTCATTCCGGGTATAAAGCCGGGAAGTAGCACGGCTGATTTTATAGATGCAGTTACGACCAGAGTGACATTACCGGGTTCTATATTTTTAGGACTTATATCCATAATGCCGTCTTTCGCAAAAGGATTCGGAGTAAATGCGTCTTTTGCACAATTTTTTGGCGGCACTTCATTGTTGATTTTTGTAGGGGTAGTTTTAGACACACTTTCTCAAATCGAAAGCCATTTGCTGATGCAAAAATACGACGGATTGGTAAAGTCTGGTCGAGTGCAAGGCAGGAGTGCAGGCGGATTGGCGGAAATCGGAGCGGGCATTTAGTATTATTAACCCAACAAGTAGCATGATTTATTATAAAACTCAAGCCGAGGTAGAGTTGATACGAGAAAGTTGTATATTAGTTTGTAAAACTTTGGCACACGTTGGAAGTCTTCTAAAACCAGGAGCGAAAGGAATAGATATTGACCGCGAGGCAGAAAAATTTATTCGCGACCACCACGCAGTACCAGCTTTCAAAGGATACGGCAGAGATGGAAAAGATGTATTTCCGTTCACATTGTGCTGGTCTATCAATGAAGCAGTTGTACACGGGTTTCCTTCAGAGAGGGAGTTGCAGAATGGAGATATTGTTTCCGTAGATTGCGGCGTAGCCCTGAACGGATATTTTGGAGATGCAGCTTATACATTCGCAGTAGGCGAAGTTCCGAAAGAGGTAATGCAGCTTTTGGTTGCCACCAAAAAATCGCTCAATCAGGCAGTTGAAGTTGCGATAGTAGGAAAAAGAATTGGAGATATTGGGTTCGCAGTGCAAGATTATACGGAGCGTAAGCACAATTATAGTGTAGTTCGCGAGTTGGTTGGACACGGAATCGGCAAGGATTTGCACGAAGACCCGCAAGTAGCCAATCATGGCAAGAGGGGAAATGGTGCTGTTTTGAGAGATGGTTTGGTAATCGCCATCGAACCCATGATAAATATGGGAAAAAAAGAAGTGGTCACTTTATCCGACCGTTGGACGATAATAGCCAAAGATAGAAAGCCTTCGGCGCACTACGAACACACAGTAGTAGTGAGGAAAGATAAGGCGGATATTCTATCAGACCATTCGTTTATAGAAAAAGCAATAAAAAATAATCCTGAAATAAAGGAAATTTCAATAAATAATTAGATATTTGCACTCCGAAATTTAAAATATGGCAAAACAAGATGCTATCAAGCAAGACGGTATAATAGAAGAAGCATTGTCTAATGCAATGTTCAGAGTTCGTCTTGAAAATGAACATCAGATTATTGCTACTATTTCAGGTAAGATGCGCATGAATTACATACGTATTCTGCCTGGTGATAAGGTTTCGGTAGAAATGTCCATTTACGATTTGTCGCGAGGGCGAATCACCTATCGATACAAGTAGATTTTTTTTTAAAGATAAAATATTCATCTAATGAAAGTCAGAGCATCTATCAAGAAACGCTCCGCAGATTGCAAAATTGTGAGACGCAAAGGCAAGTTGTATGTAATCAACAAGAAAAACCCTAAGTACAAACAACGTCAAGGGTAGTACCATTTTGTGAATTATAATATTCACAAATTTTTATTTCTTATAAAATACTTAATAAAATGGCTCGTATAGCAGGTAACGATTTGCCGAAAAATAAAAGGGGCGTGATTGGTCTTACTTATGTCTTTGGCATCGGTAGATCCACAGCCAGATTCATTCTCGAAAAAGCGGGAATCAGCGAAGATGTGAAAGTCGAAGCGTGGACAGATGACAATATCCGTACTATCTCCCGAATCATTACCGACGACGTGAAAGTGGAAGGTGAGCTTCGCTCAGAGGTGCAGTTGAGCATCAAGCGTTTGATGGACATAGCTTGTTATCGCGGTCTTCGCCACCGTAAGGGCTTGCCTTTGAGAGGGCAGCGCACTCGTACCAACGCTCGTACCCGTAAAGGAAAACGTAAGACGGTCGCGAACAAAAAGAAAGTAGGTAAATAGTAAAAAATAACTTGTAGTCCAGTTATTGGGCTACTCACTTAAAATAGTTATGGCAAAAGCAGTAAAAAAAGTTAAAAAAAGAGTTGTAAAAGTCGAAGCTGAAGGTGTGGCACACATCCAAGCTACTTTCAACAACATCATTATTTCTCTTACCAACCGTCAGGGACAAGTAATTTCTTGGGCATCTGCTGGGAAAGCTGGTTTTAGAGGTTCTAAAAAGAACACACCTTACGCCGCTCAAATGGCAGCAACAGATGCGTCTAAAACGGCATTCGAAGCTGGAATGAGAACTGCAGAAATCTTTGTGAAAGGACCGGGTTCTGGTAGAGAGGCTGCAATTCGTGCGATTGACGCTGCTGGAATAAAAGTTACCATCATTCGTGACGTAACTCCGCTTCCTCACAACGGCTGCCGACCACCAAAGAGAAGAAGAGTATAATTTTAACTTTTATAGTGTTCCTCGATTCAGATTTTTTCCAATTAGTTGGACAGGGTTTATGAAATTTAGGAAAAAAACATTCATCTAATAATTTTTTCAGATAATGGCAAGATATATAGGACCTACGTCCAAAAAAGCAAGAGCATTTGGGGAAGCCATCTTTGGTTTTGATAAGGCTTTTGAGAAAAGAAAAGGCGTTCCACCCGGGCAACACGGCACGACACGCAAGAAAAAGCAGCGTTCTAACTATGCAATCCAGTTGATGGAGAAGCAAAAAGCAAAGTACACTTACGGCGTATTGGAGCGTCAGTTCAGAAAAACTTTCCACGAAGCTACCAAAAAAAGTGGTGTGACAGGAGAAGTCTTGTTGCAGTTGTTGGAGGCGCGTTTGGATAATACGGTTTATCGTCTTGGCATCTCCAACACTCGTCGCGGAGCGCGCCAGTTGGTATCTCACGGTCACGTCACCGTGAATGGCGTAGTGACAAACATACCTTCTTGCCAGATTCGTCCGGGCGACGTAGTGAGCGTGCGCGGAAAATCAAAAGGCTTGGAAGTCGTAGAAAATAACGTAAAATCGAGAACCTCCAGCGTAAAACAATTTACATGGTTGGAGTGGAATCCAGACAAAATGGAGGGAATTTTCGTAAGATATCCCGAAAGAAATCAAATTCCGGAGAATATCAACGAACAATTAATCGTTGAACTTTACTCGAAGTAAATAGTATATTTAGACTTGACAAAAAATGGTTTGTTCCATTTTTTGTCAAGTTTTTTGTTACTCCAATATATCAACTCGATAAAATGTAAACTATTTACAACCTTTACAGGTTAAGTAAAGCAGTTTCAATCAAAAATCCTTTCGCAAATACTATTCAATTCATAATAAATGAGTATCCTTAACTTTCAGAAGCCCGACAAAATCATCATGCAGAAATCAACAGATTTCGAAGGTGTTTTTGAATTCAAACCTTTGGAACCAGGTTTCGGACAAACAATAGGTAATTCACTGCGTCGTATTTTATTGTCTTCTTTGGAGGGCTTCGCCATATCCGCAGTTCGTATAGCAGGCGTAGATCACGAGTTTGCAACCATTCGTGGTGTAGTCGAAGATGTGGTCGAGATAATCTTGAACTTGAAGCAAGTCCGCATCAAGCAACTTATCGCTGATGAGGAGATGAGCAGCGAGAAAATATATCTTACTATAAGCGGTAAAGATAAATTTGTGGCTGGTGACATTGAGGCGCACACCAACGTATTCAAAGTAATGAACCCGAATTTGCTCATCTGCACGATGGAGCCATTCGTAAGTTTAGAAATCGAATTTACGATTACCAAAGGCAGAGGATATGTGCCAGCAGACGAGAATTTGCCAAAAGATGCGTCCATCGGTGTTATTCCGATAGACGCAATCTATACGCCTATCAAAAACGTAGCCTATAAAGTTTCCAACACTCGTGTTGGGCAGAGAACGGACTACGAAAAATTGACGATTGACGTAAAAACGGACGGTACAATTCACCCAGAAGAGGCAATCAAAGACGCGTCACGCATCATGATTCAGCATTTGATGTTGATTACGGACGAAAATATAACATTTGAAGATGCCACCATGCGCGAGGACAGCGTAGTAGATGAGCATATTCTTCATATGAGAAAATTGTTGAAGACAAACCTCGAAGACCTCGACTTGTCTGTAAGAGCTTACAATTGTCTGAAAGCAGCGAAAATCAATTCTTTGTCGGAAATGGTTCGCTTCGACACACACGAATTGCTCAAATTTAGAAACTTTGGAAAAAAATCTTTGGTGGAAATAGAAGAACTTTTGCAAGAAAAAGGACTTACTTTCGGCATGGATTTGTCAAAATATAAGTTGGAGGAAGAGTAATCGTTCTTCAAAATACTCTGAAAGAGTGGATAAAAAGAGTTGCAAACGACAAAACGTCCTTGCAACTCTTTTTTGCCGCCATCGAATCGGTGCAAAATTTAGTAAAAAAAACTATCTGTCAAGGATAGTTCATCATAATTATCATCATTTTTTGCAATAACTTCGTCTGATGCGCAGTAGCTTTCCTTCGGAAAGAAAATTGCCACAAAAGGTCGGAAAAGTGTTGCGAAGCTAAAAATTTTTTTAACATGAGACACGGCGATAAAGTCAACAATCTCGGGCGCAAAAAAGGACACAGAGTCGCGCTCCTCAAAAACTTGTCCGCTGCGCTAATCACGCACAAACGTATCAACACCACGCTGGCGAAAGCAAAAGCATTGCGCTTGCACATCGAGCCACTGATTACTAAATCAAAAGAAAATACGACTCACTCTCGTCGTGTCGTGTTCAGTTATTTGCAAGACAAAGAAGCTACGCACGAGTTGTTTGCTACCGTAGCACCAAAGATTGCCAACCGACCTGGCGGCTATGTGCGAATCATTAAGTTGGGGTTCCGACAAGGTGACGCTGCTGAAATGGCGATGATTGAGCTGGTAGATTTCAACGAAACGATGTCGTCCAAAACATCTGCGGCGGACGGAGCAGCTACCAAAAAGCGGACGCGTCGTGGAGGCAAAAAAGCTGAAACAACTGCTGTCGCCCCTACGGAGGAGATTGCTGCGGAGGAAGAAGTCGCTCACGAGGAAGAAGTCGCAAATGTAGAGGAAACGCAGGAAGAAAATCACTCCGACGCGAGCGAAGAGAAAGCATAAAAACTGAAAAGTTAGCGAAATATTTTAAAATAGCAGCCGAATAAAATTCGGTTGCTATTTTTTTTTAGCATAATTTTTTTAAGATTTTTGAAAAAATGAAGGAGAATATAAAAAAGTTATATTTTTTTTAGTGTGACTTGGCAAATTTTTTTGGCACTCCAAATTGTGCTTATAGCCATTAATTCAATCTTTAAAACATTGATAATCAATCGCTAATATTTGTTGAAAATTGAAATAGATAACTTTTCATCATTCATAACATATATTAATAATAAAAATACTTGATTTTTATTATCCACCTGCTACTACATATTAATGAAAGTTGGTACGAAGTTTGAAATACTACTATCAGATGCGATTAAAATAAATATATCTTATAAAGGTCAGTTTTGAGGTTGCATCTTCCAGTCCGAATTAAGAAAGTGTTTGTTCATAGTGTTTGTTTTTTGTTTTGTCCCTGTCAAACTTGTTTGGCAGGGTTTTTTTTTGTTTCAGGAACGCGTCTAAAATAAACTACTTATTTTTTTTGCCAAATTACAACCAATCACTGCGTTATTTTTCGTTTCAACGCCCTGCGTTGCGCCTCAAAAATGCCTTGCGCTTGATTGAATTAATTGGAAAAAATTGAGTACTTTATTTTTTCTTCATTCCTTATGAAGTCGTCGAAAAGGGAAATTATTTTTTGTGAAACCAAATAGTTCAAAATGGTGTTTGAAGTTTTACGAAGTTTGAATGTACAAATCAAAAAAATAGTATGGAAATAAATAAGATAAATTTAGCGGACTTGCGGCTTGATTATAAAGCAAAAGCATTGGATATGGCGGACGTAGTCGCTAATCCGATAGAGCAGTTCGAGCTGTGGATGGCGGAAGCGGTAGCGGCAGGCTTGCACGAACCCAACGCTATGACTTTGGCGACTTGCACGCATGAGGGCAAGCCGTCGGCGAGGATAGTGTTGCTCAAAGGTTTGGACGATGGTTTTATTTTCTACACCAATTATGAAAGTAGAAAAGGGCGAGAACTTACCGAAAATCCCTCTGCGGCGTTGGTTTTTTTGTGGCACGAGTTGGAAAGACAGGTGCGAATAGAAGGAAAAGTCGAGCGAGTGAGCGTCGAGATTTCGACGGAATATTTTCAGAGCCGCCCGAAAAGCAGCCAGATTGGGGCTTGGGCTTCGCCGCAAAGCCAACCGCTAACGGACAGAAAGTTGCTGGAAGAAAATACCAAAAAATTAGAAGCGCAATACGCAGACATTGCTGCATTGCCGTTGCCAACAAATTGGGGCGGCTTTCGCTTATTGCCCGAAAAAATCGAGTTTTGGCAGGGCAGAAGAAGCCGTCTGCACGATAGACTCGTATATAAAAGAGAGTCAGCAGCGCAGCAATGGAGTATTGTGAGGCTTGCGCCGTAAAAAAATCGGACGGCTTTTCAGAGCCGCCCGATTTTTTTTTAGAGCAAAAGTATTTTTATTTCAGACATATTTGCAGAAATTTGCTCAACAATATTGCTCGAAAGCTGAAGCCAAGTTGGCAGCAATCATGTCCGCAGAGCGACCTTCGATTTGATACCGCTCGATGATATGCACCAAATTTCCGTCCTTGAAAAGCGCAATTGCAGGCGACGACGGCGGATAAGGCAGCAAGTATTCACGCGCTTTGGACGTAGCCGCCGCATCAACTCCCGCAAAAACAGTCAAAAGACGGTCGGGGCGTTTGCCACTCTGTAAGGACATCTTCACGCCCGGGCGAGCCATTGCAGCCGCGCAGCCGCAAACAGAATTGACTACCAAAAGCGCAGTACCTTCTTTTCCATCAAGTGCAGAGGCGACTTCATCGGGACTGACAAGTCCCTGAAACCCATAATCAGTTAATTCTTTGCTCATCGGAGCTACTAAATTTATCGGATACATCATTTTTTTATAGTTGAAAATTTTTAAAATAGGCTGCAAAATTAGGACAAATTAATGATTTTTAAACGTTTCAGGTCTAAAAATAGTTTTCGACGGCTTTCATTCGGCTAAATCAGGAATGAAGAGAAAATAAGGTACTGAATATTGTGACGCAGAATTTTGGGTCAAAACAAGGCAGATTTGAGGCGCGATGCCGTGCATCGTAACGAAAAT
>JAYWGG010000171.1:0-2112 GCA_043778415.1 Saprospiraceae bacterium | reverse complement strand
GATTTCTCCTACATTGTTTATAAAACCACGGCGCACTGTGTCCGCAACTGTGAAGTTGATAACAAAACTTGTGCTGTCACCAGCGTTTAGTTTTGGTACATAAGTCCGCGTTGCTACTGTACCCGCAGCGTTGGCAGCCCAAGCTGGGTCATTCAATATGAATCCAGCAGGAATGTAATCACTTACTAAAATATTTTGCGTCGGTACGTTGCCTTGATTGTAAACTTTTATCGTGAAACTCACAGGTCCGCCGGGTATATAAGGTGCGGTTGCTGTTGCTGCGTTCAATGTTTTCTTCAAAGCCAAATCGAAACGTTCTACGAACAAAGAAGCTGGGTCGTGGTCGTCTTGGTCACGTCCGTTCTGTCCATTTTCGTTGATTACGTTGTCCTTTACGCTACCGTCGTTGCCATTGTCGCTGTCTGGCTGACTATCTTGGTCTTTGCGAATGCTATTCGTCGTGTCGCGGAAATCGCTAATCTCTGAAAAGTTCGTCAAAGCACCTTGGAAGTTGTAGTTAATCTTGAATGTAATGGTCACATCAACGCTGTCGCCTGCCGCCAAACGCGGTGCGTAGGTGGTCATAGCTGTATCGCCTACTTGCGTCCACGCTGGGTCATTCAAGGTAAGACCTGTCGGAATATAGTCGCTTAACTTGATGTTTTGAGCTGGTACATTTCCTTGATTGTAGATTCTGTGGCGGAATGTTACATTTCCTCCCGGCACCCACGGACGAGTTCCGTCCAATGTTTTCTTCAATGCCAAATCCATCCATTCTATAAATACTGGCGCAATATCGTGGTCGTCTTCATCGCCACCACCTTTTCCGTTGCCTGTAATATCATTGTCTGTGACGGTTCCGTCGTTGTTTGGATTTCCGTCGGGTTTAGAATCTAAATCATCTTGGCGGGTATTACCAAGTGTATCCTGTACTGAAGAAATTTCCGCAAAGTTGTTTATCAACCCTCTCGCATTTGGAGAAATACGGAACGTAATGGTCGTTGTTGCGCTATCGCCCGGCTGTATTTTAGCTGGAAGTATTTGCGTAACCGTAGTTCCTGAACCTGTCCATGCGTTGTCGTCTAATATCAAACCATTCGGAATGTAATCGCTTACTTGGACATTCTGCACCGTCACATCTCCCTGATTATATACTTTTATGGTAAATGTTACGCTGCCGTTTGGCTCAAAAGGTACTGGACTTGGATTCAACGTTTTGCGAACTGCTAAATCCAATGTTTGTACTTTTACCTGCGCAGGGTCGCTGTCGTCCTCATCGGTCGCTGCTACTCCGTCGCCTGCTGTGCCTGTTCCGTTACCGCCTGTGAAGTTGTCTGCTGCACTGTTCGGCGCGCCACCAGCGTCATTCGATGGATTGTTGTCTGGCGCACTGTCTATATCTTGACGCACTACTCCTGACGTGTCTTGGAAACCTCCAATCTCCGCCACATTCGTCAATACGCCGAATGTTCCTGGTGCTATTGTCGTAGTCACCGTTACTTGCGTGCTTGCGCCTGCTGCCAACGGTCCTGCTATCGTCCGCGTAGCTGTGTTGCCTGCTCCCGCAGTCCATGTCGCATCGTTCAGCGTCAAGCCTGTCGGCAAGTAATCTGTTACTAATATATTTTGTGTCGGTACGTTTCCTTGATTCGTTACCGTAATTTGGAAACTTACGTTATCACCTACTTTATAAACGCCGTCGTTATTGACACCATTTCCTAAACGAACTTTTTGTAAAGCCAAGTCGAATCGCTCTACGAATACGGACGCAGGGTCGCTGTCGTCTTCATCGCCATTCTCGTTGTTTATCGTGTTGTCGGTCGTGCCATTGACTACACCGCCGTTATCATTCGCTGGATTGTTGTCTGGCGTGCTGTCCACATCTGTACGAGCAACTCCCACACTGTCTTGCGCTCCGCTTATCTCCGCTCGGTTCACTAATGTGCCGCCTGCAAAGTTCGCATCTATCTTACAGATTATCGGTATTATCGTACTCGTACCTGCCAACAATGATCCCGCAAATGTCTTCGTAGCTGTACTTCCTGCACCTGCCGTCCAACTTGGGTCGTTCAGCGTCAAACCCGCAGGGATATAATCCGTTACTGTTATATT
>JAYWGG010000170.1:0-5865 GCA_043778415.1 Saprospiraceae bacterium | reverse complement strand
CTTTCATAATGTCGTAGAGCGATTTGTGACCAATCATCACAGTTTCTATCACTGGGAACTCGTCAAATTCGTAGTGATTTTGCTTCAAAACTGCCATGCGCTCGTTTTTTCCGATGGTCACAGAACCCGTAGCGGGGTCGATTTCGCCCGACAATATTTTGAGAAAAGTAGATTTTCCCGCGCCGTTGGCACCTATGATTCCGTAGCAATTTCCTTCTGTGAACTTGATATTTACGTCCTCAAAAAGGGTGCGTTTGCCGTAGCGGAGCGAAAGGTTGGATACCGTTATCATATTTTTTTTATTCCAAAATTTTATAAGAAAGCGCAAAGGTAGGAAAATTTTTACTCAAAATATTTGGAATTTTAAAAAAAATTACGCCTCACCAGCTTCCCAAAAAAATCATTCGGCAAGTTCGTACCTTTTAGATTGGATCGAATATTCGATACACTTTCTTTACCCAAAATTCCAATTATTTTTTCAACTCAATGACGAATGGAACGTCTTTGGGTGGCAAACAAACCGAGCCATCGCAGGTCATAAAAGTAACAAATCCTTTGGCAAATTTTTGGTTTTTTCCTACCCGAACTCGCTGCTTGAACGTCGCATTGTCCTCAAATTTTACGACTTTCATATTGAAAATAGGGTCGTCTATTTCCTTCCGATGTCCGTCTTCCGCCGTCTTGCCGATGGGCTGAAAACCGTCCTCGGGCGTAAAAGAAAACGAAGTCGGCACAGGACCGTCGTCGCCTTTCATATATTGGGAATAGATGCACCAACTTTTGTCAATGCTGGCGACCATATAAAGGTCGTACTCGCCTTCAAAGACGTTTTTTGCGCTGAAAGTCCACTTCACGGGGTCTGTCGGGACAGGTCTTCCCTGCCCAAAAAGGCTAATTTGTAATCCTACAAAAGCGATTAATCCAAAAAATCTGATACTCATAAATTTCTAATTTTAGATAATGTTAGGAATGAGGAAAAAATAAGGTATTTGATTTTTTCCAATAAATTCAAACAATAATAAGGTGTTTTTGAGGCGCACCGCAGGGCGTTGTAACCAAAAAATAACGCAGTGATTGGTTGTAATTTAGCAGAAAAATAAGTAGTTTATTTTAAATACATTCTTTAGTCAAAAACTTCGCCAAAAGTGCATCTTTTTTTACTTTTCTCTATATTTTTAACAACGTTTAACATTTCGTTACATCTAATGAATGAAGAAAAAATAAAGTACCTTTGCGAGTATGGCAAGAATCATGGGCATTGACTACGGTACGAAACGGACGGGTATCGCCGTGACGGATAGTTTGCAAATCATCGCATCGGCATTGGAGGCAGTGCCAACGCCAGTGTTGATGGATTTTTTGAAAAAATATATGGCGCAAGAAATCGTGTCGCACATCGTGGTCGGCGAACCCAAACACATGGACGGCAATCCCGCCCAAATCGCTCACTTGGTCAATGATTTTGTGGCGCAACTCCAAACGACGTTCCCCGAAATCGAAATCGTCCGCATGGACGAGCGAATGACTTCTTTTGAAGCCCAAAAACTGGTGATGAACAGTGGTATCGGGCGCGAAAAACGCAAGGACAAATCGCTAATAGACAAAATCAGCGCGGCTCTAATCTTGGAATATTACATGAAAGCGCACGTTTGGAAATAAAAAGCGGCGATATTTTCTATCGAAAATATCGCCGCTTTTGTCATAAGTAACCGACACCTTTGAGGTGTCGGTTACTTCGGTTCAATCTTTCAGATATTCTTCCAAAGTTTTTACTTTGATAGTTTCGGGTTCCGATAGCGCGTTCAAAGTCTTGACTTGGTCAGAGTAAGCGTCAAATTTAACCTTTACTTTCGCCATTTCCGCTTCGAGTTCGGCGGTTTGCGATATTTGTCCGTCGGACGGTTTGCCCGGATAGTTGGCAACATAAAGATACAATTTAGAAATTTTCTCTCGCAACGCTTCGCTTTCGTCGATATAAAAATCGCCGTCCAACGCTACGAGCGTATTCTGGTATTTTTTTACATCTTCCGAAAATGCTTTCAGCTTGTCAGTAGTGGCTTTGGGTGCTTTGGCGGCGATTTTGTCCGCCTGCGTGAACATATCTTTCATCGCATAATACATCCAACCCAAATTATTGGTCATATTGTAGAGCCGAATCTGCACATCGCGTTGCGCCTTTCGCTCGGCGGCAGGATAATTGATGTTCGCTTTGGGGTCAAATGTCAGAGTCACATTTTGCGAAAATTCCTCCGCGCCTTTTTTTACTTTGACCGTATAAACGCCGTCTTCGAGCGGCGGAGTACCGAATATTCCACCAAAAACCGCTTGTCGGTTGTTGCTCGGCGCGGGTTTTGTCATCGGCAAACGAGTTGGGAGTGCCACTACGTTGATGCCAGCACTTTTTCCCGCAGGCAACTCTTTGACGAGTTTTCCTTTCGCGTCCAACACTTCGAGCGTCATTTTACCAAAAGTATGGCGGCTTTTCATGTAGTAAGCGATAGAGGCGGCTTCGTCGGGATTGTCGCCCACGAACTGCCCAGCTCCCGTCGCTCCGCCTTCGCCACCGCGACCCAAGCGGACGACCGCCGTTTTGGGTGGAAAAAATGCAAATTTCTGCTCCGCAAATTCCGCATTCACTTGGCGAAGCGGCGCAATATCGTCCATGATATAAACGCCTCTGCCGTGTGTGCCGATGACTAATGCGCTTTCAGTGGGGTGGATAACCAGCGAGCGCACGGCGACTTTGCTCGGAAAATTGTTGGTAAATTTTTTCCAACTCGTGCCGCCGTCGAGGGAGATAAACAAGCCTAATTCGGTGCCAACAAACAGCAGATTCGGCGATTTTAGGTCTTCGACAATCGTATGGACGTATCCTTCCACTTCGGGCGTGACGAGCGAAGTCCAAGTTTTACCCAAGTTGGTGGTCTTGAAAATATAAGTTTTTTTGTCGCCCGTGTTGTGTCCGTCGAAAGTCACATACGCTGTATTTTTGTCAAAGTGGCTGGCTTCTACGAAGCTGCACCATGTCAATTTTGGCAGCCCTGCGATGTTGGGGGCTACGTTTTTCCAAGATTTTCCGCCGTCGATGCTGACCTGCAAATTGCCGTCGTCGGTGCCAGCCCAAATAATTTTTCCATCTTTGGGCGACTCCGAAATGCTGTAAATCGTAGTATTGTTTTCCGCTGTCGAGTTGTCAATCGATAGTCCGCCTGATTTTTTTTGTCGCTGGCGTTGGGGGTCATTGGTCGTCAAGTCGGGCGAAATTCTCGTCCACGTGTCGCCTCTATTTTCGGTAACGAACAAATATTGCGAAGCAAAATACATTCGCTCGGGATTGTTGGGACTCAAATGCACGGGCGCATTCCAGTTGAAACGAAACTCTGGCTCGCCCAACGTCGCGATGGGGCGAATGAGTTTTGACTGACCGTCTTTTTTATTGTATCGCACGAGTTCGCCGCCTTGCGACTCCGAATAAACAATATTTTTGTCCGTCGGGTGACGAAATGACCAAAATCCGTCGCCGCCCGATGTAGTTTTCCAGTCGCTGTTTTGTATTCCGCCCGGCGAGCTGGAGGGAGCAAACCAAGAGTTGTTATCTTGCAAACCGCCATAAACGTTGTATGGTTCGTCGTTGTCCACGCTGACGTGATAGAACTGCGAAAGCGGCAAATCCATAAACATTTCAAAAGTCTGTCCGCCGTCCAACGAGCGATACGCGCCGCCGTCGGTGCCGATAAAAACCGCGTTGGTATTTTTTGGATTAATCCACACGCAGTGCATATCGCTGTGTACGCCGCCGCCGACCTGCCGAAACGAGTTGCCGCCGTCTTCGCTGATGGACATACTCAAACCTGCTTTGTAAATTTTCTTTTCGTTGTTGGGATCTACCGTGAGGCGAGAAAAATAAAACGGACGCACAGTAAGATTGAACTCACTGTTCATTTTTGTCCAAGTCTTGCCGTTGTCTTCGGATTTGTAAAGTCCTTTGTCGGCTTTTTTTTCTGCTTCGATGGTCAGGTACATAAAGTTGCTGTTGGACGGTGCGTAGGCGATAGCCATGCGCCCAACGATTGCGTCGCCTGTGGGCAGCGCGATTTTTTTCCAATTTTTGCCACCGTCGGTACTTTTGTAAAGTCCGCTGCTTTTTCCACCCGAATTAAAAAAATCGGGCGAGCGGCGATGTTCCCACATAGCGGCATAGATGGTGTTGGGATTTTTGGGGTCTATTGCCAAGTCTGCGCAGCCAGTATTTTCATCAATGTAAAGAATTTTTTGCCACGTCGTGCCGAAGTCGGTGCTTTTAAAAACGCCGCGCTCGGTGTTGCCGTCCCAAAGATGTCCTTGCGCAGCGACATAAACGGTATTGGAGTTGCTGGGGTCAATGACGATGTCGGCGATGTGTTCCGAGTCGCCGAGTCCTTTGAACTCCCAAGTGTTGCCACCGTTTTTGGAAAGATAAACGCCTGTGCCGACCGAAACGCTGTTGCGCACCCAACTTTCGCCTGTGCCGACCCAAACAGTGTCGGGGTGCGATTGGTCGATAGTTACTTTCCCGATGGACATGGTTTGCTCGTCGAAAATAGGGCGAAAAGTAGAACCCGCATTGACGGATTTCCAAACGCCGCCACTTGCCGAGCCGACGTAGATGATTTCGGGTTTGCTGTTCACGCCGTCTATGTCCGCTACTCGTCCGCTCATAGCGGCGGGTCCGATGCTGCGAGCGCGCAAGCCGCCGAAAGACATTTGCAAGGGTTTGTTTTGTGCGATGCCGTCGACTGCGAAAGTCAGCAGGCAGACGATTGTGAGGGTCGAAGTACTTATTATTTTCATTGGTGAAGGATTTTTTTTGGTAAAAAAAAACGATAGCATCACGTCATTTAGCAACACTATCGTTTTTGAGAAATTTTGAGAAAACTATTACAGAAAAATTTATTTTTTCGCTGGAAAAGCGAACTCTGCGTCTTCGATTTTGGGGTTCATCGTCACTTTATTGATTTTCATTTCCATCGCTGTTTGTCCGTTCATTTTGTTGGCGATGGCGTGCGGCATCATGATGTCGCCTTCTTTTTCGTAGTTGCTCATGTAGATTTCCATAGCTTGACCTTTCGCGGGACCCGAAGTAGCGAAAGTGCGAATCATCACGGGAACGAAATTTTCGGGGTCGAAGAAGTAGAGTACTTCGTCGCCGTCTTTTTTCGTCAGTTTGAGTTTGATGGTCTTTGCGCCGTCAATTTCCTCCATGCCTTGCAGTTCGGCTTTGTGTCCTTTGTCTTTGTAGTTGATAAGGTCGTCCTCGAACATATTTTTGGAGGCATCTTTGGTTTCGTCCGCGTCTTTTTTTACTGCGTCGTCGCCACCCGCAAAAGGATTGATGCGCCACGCGTCCTTGCCGTCAAAAGCATCTACGAAAGTTTTTCCTTGCAGGCTCACGACACTTTTGGTCAGATTAGGGCGTTTTTGGAGCGTCGTCATTATCAAAGTCATGCCTTGCACGCTTACTTCGCCCTCCAACTGCATTGTTTTGAGGTCTTTCCATTTTTCTGCGCCGACATTTTTGTAGTAATTTTTGAGGACTTCGTCCAAAGTTTGCGCTTGCAGGTGTAAATTGATTGCCAACAAAAGCAACAAAGTCATCGTGGATTGAAAGATTTTTTTCATCGTTTTAATTAATTTTTTTTAAGTTTGAATGATATTTTATAAGTTGATTTTACTTTGTACTGGAAAAACAATCTGCTTTCTTTCGCCCCACAAAGTTGTTGTTTTCTCTGCGAACTTACAAAATTTTTTTACGAAAATCGGTTATTTTACGACTAAACGTATGGTTTTTACAATTCTGTATATTTTTTTGTGTAAAAAAACCACGCT
>JAYWGG010000169.1:0-5890 GCA_043778415.1 Saprospiraceae bacterium | reverse complement strand
ATCGCCGCCTCGCTCACTTATGCCCTCAAACTATCCGCCGACAAGAAGAAAATACAACGTCGCAGCACTGATAATCTACTCGGCAATGTGTAGTTTTGCGTCATGAATTTTCTGATTGTTTTTCTTGGTGGCGGCTTGGGCAGTCTTTGCCGCTACGCCCTTTCGCTTTGGCTACCAAACCAAGCGGGTATTTTTCCTTGCGCCACCTTTTTGGCAAATATCGTAAGTTGTTTTATTTTTGGCGTAAGCGTCGGCTCATTTACCCAAACACAGATTAGCGAACAGCAAAAATTACTTCTCACCACAGGTTTTTGTGGTGGATTCAGCACCTTTTCGAGTTTTTCCAACGATACTTTTCTGTTATTTCAGCACGGGAGTTTTGGTTTAGCAATGCTCAATATTTGCGCCAACGTATGCCTTTGTTTGTTCAGCCTTTTTTGTGGCTTAAAATTAGGCGGCGGCTTGTAAGTTACCGACACCTCAAAGGTGTCGGTAACTTCGCTTCATTTTATGAAAAATATCATAAGCTTCTTAAATAATAAAACGCCTTCGCCAAAAAAAATCCCTTTCCGCAGCAGATGTGCGAAAAGGGATTTGTTTTTTAGAATTTATTTTATTTAGGAATGAAGAAAAAATAAATAAGTTTATTTTAGACGCATTCCTTACTCAATAATAACCATTTTCTTGGTGACGGTTGCGCCAGCAGTTTCTACTTGATAGTAGAGAACGCCTGTCGCATTGATGTCACTGCGCTGGATACTCACTTCGTTGTATCCTTTGAAGAAGTCGGTGCGGATTACTTTCAGAGTTCTTCCCGCCAAGTCCGTTACTGTGATAGTCGCAGCACCCGCTTGTGGCAAGTTGAAGCTGATAGTAGTAGCTCCGTTGAATGGATTCGGTTGGTTTTGATAGACTTCAAAACGGTCGGCAGCTTTCACGCCATTGAATTGAAGCTCTATGTCCATCGGCTCGCCGCCTGCTGTATAAGCCTCTGCTTTGGTCAAAGTAGAGTTTAAACGCACGAACTGGCTCAACTGTCCGTCCGCTTTAGCGCGGAAAGTCATCGTGAACAAACCTGTTCCTTCGTTGATAGCTGCGCCGCTGTTGTCCCAACTTGCAGTCAAAATGCCTTCGTTTGCGCGAGCAAGTCCGAAGTTTTCAGCCGTAGCAAGGTCAGAGTTTACGCTTACAAACTCCAACGCATTCTTATCAAAATTCATCGTGAACTGGTAGCCTGCGATGTTTGCTTTGGTAGAGTTGAAAGCTACAGTGTATTCTTTTCCAGCTTTTACAGTTTGGTTATTTACCTCCAACGCCAATGTATTTTGGTTGTGTTCGGTAGTTCCCAATAAGCTGTTTGGAGATGCGTTGTTGTTCAAGTCACCGATTTTTACGCCTACGAAATTCGCTTGCTCTGTTGTAGTCAAATTGGTAAAAGTATGAGTTTCAGGGAACACAGACGCAAACGGATTGCTTGGGTCTGGGAACGAGAATGACTTATCTACGAATCTCCATGAAGTATTTCCTACAAAGTTGTCGGTGATTTGGAGGATTACTTTACGCAATTCTACCATGTCCAAAGTTGTAATCGTACCTGACTTATTGATGTCGGCAGCAATCATTTTGTAAGGAGAATTTAGTAATTCTACGCCCAAAATATGCTTGCGCAACAACACGAGGTCATAAGTAGAAACACCGTTGAGTGGGTTCATATCTTTTTGCGGAGCTACCATATAGTTGTTGTTCATCGGAAGATTGAACAAAAACTGACCGTTGTTGGTAGTGATAGCTGGAATAGTAGAGCCAGAGTTCATCACTGTTACGTCCTTCACGTTGTCGCCCATTTCTGTCGTGATGAGTCCTGCGATATTCGCAGAGCCTGTACCCGGACAAGCTGGAGATAACATATTGCCTTGAATAATTACAAACGTAGTGCAGTAATCAGAGTTGCCAGCTTCGTCTGTCACCCAGATTGCTACGGGTTGTTGTCCGATTTTGTCGCAATCAAAAGTCAAAGAAGTAGCTGTTGGTACTGTTGATTGGTTTGGAGTTACGTCTTGGCTGATGTGATAAGTCAAGTTAGCTTTTGACGTACAGTTGTCGAAACTATCGTCGTTCAAGTCGGTTGCCCACACTGCTATCATGCGAGAAGTTGGCATCAACTCGACTACCAATCCGAACTTGCAGTAAGGCGTTGGTTTTTTGCCGTCGCGCACTGTCACCAAGTATGAGCAAGTGCTTACGTTTCCGCATTTATCATTCGCTGTGAATACTACGCGGTGCGTGCCTTTGGGCCAGCTGCCTGCTACTGGATTAGTGATAGCTTTTCCAGTTCCTGTGAGGTCAAAAGTGCCGTCGTTGTTGGCATCTAACTTCCAAGTGTAGGTAATATCTGCTGCTGCTGTGCAGTTGTCTGTTGCGTTTGCTGGAGCTGTTCCTGTTGCTACGCAGTTATCGCTGATGTCGTTGATAGTAATATCTACGCAGTTAGCGAATACTGGAGCTACGTTGTCTTGAACTTTGATGATTTGGACGTATTTGAAGTATCCGTCGCCGTCGTCTTTCCAAGTACGAGTGCCCATAGGCATACCCAAGTCTGTGTTTGCAGCCGTCGGGTTGTAAGTACACTGGTTGATAACTTTCCAAGTACGATTGATTTGATAACAAGCACCTGCTACAGCCGTAAATACTTCGTCTGTGTAAGATTTTGCTACCAATTCGCAGTCCACGCCTTGATAAGTCGGCTCTCCCAAGTTAGTCAAGTTGTCCAATGACGTACAAGTATTTACTACTTTGTCCGCAGGGAAAGTTACTTTGAAGTCAGAGATATGACGAACAGAGATGCTTTGAGAGCAAGACGCAGCGTTTCCGCTTGGGTCAGTTGCGGTGAAAGTCTTTGTGATAGTTCCTACGCCGCAGTTGTTCAAAGAACCTGAAATAGTAGAAGTCAAAGTAAATCCGCAAGCGTCAATCACTGCTGGAGTTACGAATTTTGAAGTCGGGTCAGTGCCACAATCTACCGTTACATTTGGTCCGCAAACCAACGTCGGAGCTGCTTTGTCTGACACCTGTACTTGCACCATGCAAGTATTGGTGTTTCCAGCTCCATCTTTTACTTGAAGGATTACTTGCACCGTTTGTCCAGCATCTGCGCAGCAAAACACTACATAATCGCCGAAGCTGGTAGTTGTTTCTGTGCAAGAAGAACTCATACGGCGCACTTTGCGCTCTACGATGGCGCAGTTATCGTGGCTACCGTCATCGAAAGATGCCGTGTAAGCGATAGCAGTACCTGCGTTGGTCAAAGTTACTGCTGTATTTTGGTGACAAACTGGTGTTGGCAATTTATCATCAACTATCGTTAGTTTTTGGGTACAAGTAGAAGTATTTCCACAAGCGTCCGTAGCTGTATAAGTCACGATACGAACGCCGCGCGGCAATCCTGTCGTGAAACCGTTTGCGCCTACGCTGTATCCTGGTACTTGCGCGATGACTGAACTTACGCTGGAGCAAGCGTCGGTCGCAGTAGCCGAAAGTATCGTAGAAGCGGAGCAAGCATAATCATCAGTTCCGATGGTTGCTGCTGCTGGGCAGTTGATGACTGGACCTGTTTTGTCCAAAATCTTGATGATTTGCGTATAGGTTTTGATTTCGCCTGTGCACCAATCCACTACGCTCCATGCGCGGAGGATTTTTTTGCTACCGCCACAGATGTCAATGATTTGGTCGGTGTAAGTAACATTGATTTCGCAAACGCCGCTTTGGTAAAGTGACTGACCGTTGATGGTCGGTGCGCCTGTAACAGTTGGGTTAGTGTTTACGTTAGAGCCGCAAGCCAACGCTGGAGCGTGTCCTGTGCCTGTCAAATCATCTAAACTTGCGGGCCAAGTAAGACCAGCCAAAGTAAGACGTTTGAACCAAATTTTTTGTGTGCAAGATGCTGTCTTGCCGTCTGTAGCCGTAGCTATCCAAGTACGGGTGATGTACCCACTGAAACCCACATAGCTGCAAGCCAAGTCAGTGAAAACATCTGCATACGTCAATTCTACTGCCGTACAGTTGTCGGTAGCAGATGGAAAATTGACATAGCCGCCACCGGGAGCTGCGCTTTCGTTGCAGTTGATAGTAACATTCGCGCAACCAGTGATGGTTGGAGCTAATTTATCTTCTACCAAGATGCTTCCCCAGCAAGTGTTGCCGGTCGCCCAGTGTTTTACTTTCACAGATAGTGTCTGACCGATGTTGGCGCAAGTGACCATCGGGCTGGTAGGGATTGGGTTGCCGTCGGCATCCATCACAAATACCACATAAGCCTGCGGACCGTTGGGAGAGCAAGTTGCAGGGTTGTTAGGGTCTGTAAGCACCATCGCATAGGTGACGGTAGCTTGACCATTTTGGTTGAGCGATACATTGATACCGCTGTTGCAAGACATTGCGCAATACTGCGCTTGTGCGATGTTCCAACAGAACATTGCCATGACTACCGGAAGGGCAAAACGCCACAAACGGTTGGGGGTAAAGTTAATTTTCTTCATCTGACAGTTAAGTTTAAGATTAATTAAAAAAATACACACATTATAAATGAATAAATAATTTCTTATTTATCGGATTAATACACACATAAGTAACCTTCATTCGGAAAAATTACCGAATAACAAACACCAAAAATGAGAGCGAGATAAATTTCAATGCGGCTAAAGAATGCGTCTAAAATAAACTACTTATTTTTTTTCATTCCTTGCAAGGCATTGATTTTACTGAAAAGAGTGATTACTTCGGAGTCTTTGTGGAGAAAAATATTCTTATTTTTCTACGCCCGAAAGTCGTAGCTGGCTTACCAACGGCTACGAAAAGGCGCATAGAGGAATATTATTGACGTAAAACTTCATTTTTGGTCACAAAAGCTCCAAAAATATGTTCGAAATAAAAAAGGATTATAAAAAAGTGCGAAAAGATAGGACTACTCCAACGACTGTATAAAACTTAAAAAGTAATCTTCTTGTCGTGGCAGCGTCTCGCACCGTTGGGGAATCTTTGCTTCATGTTGTTCTATCTGTTTTGTTCTACTTGTTCACTTGGGTTTCGGAACAAAATTAGAAAAACACACAGCCATTTTTATACCCTAAAAAGGGTATTTTTAAAAATATATTCAAATAACTGAAACAATTATATGTTTGTCATTCATAATCAATGTTTTAAAAAAGGATTGTGCAACCGTTCATAGCCGATATTGGTAGGTTCGCCGTGTCCCGAATACACTTTTGTCTGGTCGGGCAGCGTAAAAAGCTGATTACGAATAGATTGGAGTAAGAGTTTGTGGTTGCCGCCGGGCAAATCCGTCCGCCCAATACTCTCTCGAAACAGCACATCGCCCGAAAGAATAAACTGCGCCGCTTCGCAATAAAATGACAAACTGGCGGGCGAATGACCGGGCGTAAAGAGAGACTCCAAAATGGTGCTGCCGAAACCGATAAGTTCGCCCTGCGCTATGAACTTCTCGGGAGTCGGCGAAGTTTCCTTTATCGGAAACCCGTACTGGCGCGCCACGCCAACAAAAGCCTCTAACACAGCCAACTCGCCCTCGTGAATCTCGGGCAGCAAGCCGTATTTTTCAAACACATAGCGGTTGCCAAAAACGTGGTCGAGGTGGCAGTGCGTGTTGAGCAAACGCACAGGACGCAACTGCTGGCGGCTGATAAAATCGGAAAGTTCTTGCCTCTCTGACTTTGTAAAACAACCCGGATCCACGATGACCGCCTCCAAAGTTTCGTCATAGACGACGTAAGTATTTTCCGAAAACGGATTGAATATAAATGATTGGACAGTCGCCATTTGCTGTATTTATGCTCTTTGAGCTGGTAAAATTATGCGTTTGTGCGAAAGAAAAAAA
>JAYWGG010000168.1:0-23306 GCA_043778415.1 Saprospiraceae bacterium | reverse complement strand
TCGTCGTTTTTGTTGCGGTAACATTTGGTAGCTACGACTTTGCCCTCGACAATGAGCGTAGAGTTTTCAATTTTTTGGTCCAATGTGACTTCTGTAAGCTGTCCGAAAGCGAAATTCGGCATCAAAAGCAAGCACCAAAAAGCTAAAGCAATGCTAAAAAGACGAATTACAGAATTTTGTTTTGAGAAATTATCCCCCCCCCCCCAATATTATTGGGCGCAGTACGTTTGGGGTGATTAAGAGTGGTTTTTGAAATAACTAATTGCATGATTTGAAAAATTTAATAATTAAAAAAATAAAATACAAAAAGCAGTTTTGGGTTAAAGCGTTGTAAAGATTCGTTAGTCGAGTTTATAAACTGAAGGAATGAAGAAAAAAAGTGAGTAATTTTATTTTAGACACATTCGTAACACAAAGTTATACTTTTATTTTCACAACCCAAATTTTTTCACAATTATTTTTCAAAAATATTCACAAAAGCCGTTTAAAATTTTTATTTTTCGATAGTAATTTGTGTTGATTAAAAAAATCGTATCATTGCGCTCTGAAAAGTTTTGTTTTATTTATGGAAAATTCATCTGAAAGCCTGTTGCAAAACAACAAAAAGTGGGTGGCGGAGCAGCTAAAATCCGACCCGCTATTTTTTGAGCAACTCACAAAAGGGCAAAGTCCCGAATATTTGTGGATTGGCTGCAGCGACAGCCGCGTGCCAGCCAACGAAATAACAGGCACCAAGCCGGGCGAAATGTTCGTCCACCGCAACATCGCCAACATGGTCGTCCATAGCGATATGAACCTTTTGAGCGTCCTTTCTTACGCCGTAGAGGTGCTCAAAGTAAAGCACATCATCGTGTGTGGTCACTACGGTTGCAGCGGCGTGCAGGCGGCGATGGGCAAAAAACAATTCGGACTCATAGACAACTGGCTGCGCCACATCAAGGACGTGTATCGACTCCACCACCTCGAGTTGGAGAATATTACGGACGAAACGGCGCGCGTCCGGAGATTGGTGGAACTCAACGTGGTGGAGCAAGTCTATAATCTGGGCAAAACTTCCATCGTCCAAAATGCGTGGCGCGCCGAGCAGCCACTCCACGTCCACGGTTGGGTGTATGACCTCCGCGACGGCATCTTGAAAGACCTCCATGTCACCTGCACCAACATCGACGATTTGCAAAATATTTATCAATTTGAACTGAAATAAAATGTCGTTTTTAGTTGTGAGTTTTTAGTTTGAAAAGCTCCTAAATGATTTATATAAATTGGCAACAGCTTTAGCTGTTGTATAAAAAAAAGTGGTGTATCGGCTTTAGCCAAATACTTGCCACAAACGAGTCATTTGGGCTAAAGCCAACACCAATTATTATTCGTTGCCCGACAGCTAAAGCAGTCGGCTATTAATGAAAACTAAATATATTCAACTACTAAATATGAGTTTAATCAAACACATTCGTTTCCTTGTAAAAAAAATGTATGAAAAAAATTATCTTCGCTGTCGCTATCTTCTTAATTGGCTTTATTGCCTGCCAAAATACACAGAAAAAAATGGAACAGCAATCGACTAACAGCAGCACCGCCACCGACCAAAAATGGTGGAAAGAAGCGGTGGTCTATCAGATATATCCGAGAAGCTTTCAGGACAGCGACGGCGACGGCGTGGGCGACCTAAAAGGAATTATCCAACGCTTGGATTACATCAAAAATCTGGGTATAGAGGTCGTCTGGCTCAACCCAATCTACGGCTCGCCCAACGCCGACAACGGCTACGACATCAGCGACTACCGAAGTATTATGAAAGAGTTCGGGACGATGGCGGACTTCGATTTGCTGCTCCAAGAGATGCATAAGCGCGGCATCAAACTCGTGCTGGACTTGGTAGTCAATCATTGCAGCGACCAACACGAGTGGTTCAAACAGAGCCGAATGAGTCGCGAAAATCCCTACCGCAACTACTTCCACTGGTGGAATGCGGAACGCGGCAAACCCCCTTTTCGACCCGGAAACTTCGAGGTAGATGGCAGCGCGTGGCGTTTCGATTCGCTCAGCAATGCGTATTATTTGCACTATTTCAGCTACAAACAGCCCGACTTGAACTGGGAAAACCCAAAAGTTCGCCACGAAGTGTATGACATGATGAAAATGTGGTTTGACAAAGGAATTGACGGGTTTCGGATGGACGTGATTCCGTTTATCGCCAAAGACACTACTTTTCCCGTCATTACGCAGAAGGATATTGACGAAAAATATGAGGGACGTTGGGACGTTTATTTGGCGAGCGGTCCCAAATTGCATGAATATTTGCAAGAGATGAACCGCGAAGTATTGAGTAAATACGACGTGATGGCGTTGGCGGAAGGCGCGGGGACGACCAAAGCAACCGCTCTGAATTTCGTAGATCCTGCACGTAAAGAATTGGATATGAGCTACCACTTCGACGGCGTAAGTCTGGGCTACGAAGCTGGTTATTTTAAGAAAATGAACCCGAAATGGAGCTTGGTAGAGTTCAAAAAAATATACTCCGACTGGGACTATGTTTTTGCCGAAAAAGGCTGGGGAACGGTCTATCTCGGCAATCACGACCAGCCGCGCATGGTCAGCCGATGGGGGAATGATGCACCAGAATATCGGGAAGCGTCGAGCAAAATGCTCAGTACTTTTTTGCTCAGTATGCGCGGCACGCCTTACTATTATTACGGCGACGAATTGGGAATGAGCAACATAAAATTTGACAAAATAGAAGACTATCGTGACATCGAAACATTGACCTAATACGAAAAAGTAAAAAAAGCGGGCGGCGATTTGAAGCAATTCATAGCAGACCAAAAAGTAGGCGGCGCACGCGACAACGGACGAACTCCGATGCAATGGACGGCGGGCGAGCAAGCTGGATTTTCGAGCGGCACTCCTTGGCTCAAAGTGAACGACAATAAAGCCACCATCAACGTAGCTGCGCAAGAAAAAGACGAAAACTCTACGCTCAACTACTTTAAAAAAATGGTTCAGTTGCGAAAGACGGAAAAAGATATTTTGGTGTACGGCAAATATACATTGCTCGATGCCGCCAATCCCAACGTATATGCGTACCTGCGAGAAGGAAAAAATGGAAAAAAAATACTCGTTTTACTCAATTTTACGGCGACCGCTGCGACCGCTAATTTGAGTTTAGACCTCTCCAAAAGTAAATTATTGCTCGGCAATATGTCTGGATTTCAGTCCAACGCGCCGCTCCGCCCTTACGAGGCGGTCGTTTTAGCGTTGTAAGTTTGTCAATTAAAGCATAAATTTCCGACACCTTTGAGGTGTCGGAAATTTTGGCTTTGCTTCGGTTTTTAGTCCTCTATCCTGCTGTGTGCGACTGAAATAACTTTATTTTTGTCAAAATTTATGAATAACTCATGAAATAAAGAGCCGAATCCGCCGCCGCCCGTCCCTACAAAATACGTCCATCGCTGGTTCGAGCTGTCTTGCGAAGTTGCTTTTCCCAAAAGTTCTTTGACCTGATTGGTATCTTTGCCGATAAGAATTTTGCTATCCACGATGTCATCTACCATTTCAAATCTACTATCTTTGTCGCCTGCCAACCATTTTGACTTGTCAAAATCGCTACTCGGTTCGCACGAAATAAAAAAAAGAAACGCATAAATCAACCCAAAATAAATAAAAGGGGTCAAAACGACGGTAGCCACCCAAGTAGCAATTTTTTGTTTTGCTGCGCCGAAGATAATTTTTCTAAAAATCCACTGCATAAAAAAGAAAATCAGCACAGCAATACACAAAAAGATAAACCATATATCTGTGTTTGGTTTAAAAAATGTGTATATTTTGGAAAAGTCAGTCATTTGTAAAAAACTCTAAATCACTATTTTTCTCTGCATTAAAAGCCGACGGCTTTAGATGTCGGACAACGAATAATAATTGGTATTGGTTTCAGCCTAAACAATTCGCTTGTAGCAAGTATCTGGCTAAAGCCAATATAAGACTATTTCGGAACAGCTTTTTAGGAACGCGTCTAAAATAAACTACTTATTTTTTTTACTAAAATTTCAGGCAGCTTTTTATTCAGTGTGACTGTATTTTTTCACCGCACAAAATCTACTACCAACTCACTGTATAATTATATCCACCCGAAGTGGCTGCTGCTGCGTTGGGGACATTTTCAGTCACCATATTGGCGACCGACGGCGTGAGCGTGTATTGAATGTCGGTGACTATCCCCGACACGATGTGGGGCTCGCCGGCAGCCACTTGGCGCGGCAGTCGAAAATTTATTTGTATGTCCTTGTGAAACAATACTTTGAGTCCGCGATGCGCAGGTACGTCAAATTTCAGAAGTTTTACCACTCGAATAGCTTCCTCCTCCAGTCCGCCGCCGAGTTTGGTCAGGATTTTGGTGTCTATCACATTTCCCTTGTGGTCAATCGTGTATTTCATCGCCACCGTGCCTTCCAGTGCTTGCTGCATCGCCTCCTGCGGGTAGCGAACTTGCTCCGAAACAAATTTGGACATCGCCGCATTGCCACCTTTATAGACAGGATTTTTTAGAAATGCTTTTTCTTTCGCTTCTTTTTTCATAAATTATGGTGTTTTTTTTGGTTCAAAAAACTTACTGTCCAAACGCAAAACGGATAATATTGGCACCCATTTTGAGCGATTGCTGCCGAATTTCTTCAGAGTCTTTGTGTACGCCCGGACTTTCCCAACCGTCGCTGATATTGCTTTCGTAGCCATAAAAACACATCAAACGCCCTTTGTTGAGCAGCCCAAAACCCTGCGGCGGCTTGTCGCTGTGCTGATGCACTTTGGGCAATCCCTTCGCAAAATCGTACTTTTGGTGATAGATAGGGTGCTGAAAAGGCAGCTCTGTAAACGAAATATCTGGAAAAACTTTTTTCATCGCAGGGCGAATGTAAGGGTCAATCCCGTAATCGTCGTCGATGAACAAAAATCCGCCAGCAAGCAGATAAATGCGCAGATTCTCGGCTTCGATGTCCGAAAAAACAACGTTGCCGTGACCCGTCAGAAACAGAAAAGGATAGTTAAAAATCTCCGCACTTCCCACGTCAATCGTAGCGTATTCGTTGCTCAAATTCATCTGCATTTCCTTGTTGCAAAATTTTGTCAGATTTTCGAGCGCATCTACCACCGAATACCAGTCGCCGCCGCCCCGATATTTGAGCAACGCAATTTTGAGCGGCAACTGCTGCGCCTGTACTCCTGCCAAAATGCTCGCCAAAAAGACGAGGCTAAAAAATATTTTTTTCATAAGAACTTTTCGTAAAAACAACTGCTAAACCCAAATGGTATTTTCTTGCGCCGCAAAGATTTATCAAATAAATCAAATCTTCACAAACCATAAACGCAACTTCTGCGCCAATCGTTTCTAAAACAGTCAGAATCGTGCCAATTTTTTTTACGACACATTGTTATATTTTGTATATTTGCTTTACTTTTGCATCTAACCTTTATTTTTGGTTGTCACAATTATATCAAAAAACACAGTTATTATTTTGAACAAACAACGTATTTTTTTACTTATTGCAGGCTTTATCGCCCTGATAGTCACGGTCTTATACTTTTTTCGCTTTCCTTTTCGTTCCGTCAGTCCATTTGAGGCGGTGCCGAATACATCTGCCGTCGTGTTAGAATTTTCGAGGGCGGATAGCTTGCTTGCGCAGCTCAAAAAAACAGAATTTGATAAAAAATTTTCTAATTTCTATCCAGTCCAGCACCTTCAAAAAGACTACGAAACGCTGCAATCCATTTTTAATGCTTCGCCAGATGTGCGGCAGAGCGAGCTGCTTTTTAGGACACAAACACTTGCCGCTCTTCAAGTCAATGCTTCCGATGATGCTAATTTTTTATATATTTTAAATCTTGATAATCAACAATTTGAGTTAGATAAGTGGCTCAAAAAACTCACCAATTACAGAATAGAATCGTATCGCTATGCAAACGAAAATGTGTATCAAGTGACCGAAAACAATAAGTCAGAGGCGGCTTTTAGCTTCGCTACTTATCGTGGATTGTTGCTCGCGGGACGCTTTCCGCTCTTGGTAGAAGATGCGATTGCTCAACTCCAAAAATTGCCTTCCAACATCACACGCAGCGGAGATTTTCGGGCTGTTCGGCAGCCCAACAGTAAATCTGCTGAATGTCACATTTATGTCAATATTAATAATTTATCCTCTCTTTTTTCTACTTGGGTGCAACCCGAAAAAATGGATTTTATTGCTTCTTTGAGCCAATTTACTTCTTGGGTTTCGCTGCGCTTGAATTTTAAAAACCATAAAATCGAATTATCGGGAAAAGCTGCTGGCTTGGAAGGATTTTTAGCAAATATCGGCAGCAAAACACCTACCAATCGAACCGAAATGGAGGCAATTATGCCCAATAATACAGCTTTTTTTTCTTGGTTTGACGTAAGTAGTATGTCACGATTCTTGAATAAAATAGATAAAAAATGCCCCAATTTTCAAACTTATCTTGCGCCTTACACAGACGGGCAGGGGAGCTTCGCGCTCACAGAGCCATATAGTGACAATCTGGCGGCTTCGCAATTTCTTATCTTTAAAATTAAAGACGAAAAAACAGTATTAAAATCGCTATCGGACTGTCAAAAGCAATATAAAAATGCGAATATCTATGATTATCAGATGTTTAAGATTTATTCTTTGCCCGATACTGCCTTTCTTCCATCTTTGTCGGGTATCAAAACGGCTTCGCAGGAAACTCTTTTTTATACGATTATAGATGGATTTATCATTTTTGCGGACACTCAAATATCGCTTGAGCTTTGGTTGGATAAGTTTATAGCAGGTCAAACTCTTGCCTCCGACCCTTATTATTTGGATTTTTTGAGTTGCCAAACATCTAAAAACACCAATTTCTCTTGTTATTTTAATACTAATTACCTCCAAAAATTTGTCACAAATCTGGCTAAAAATGAAAAACAAAATGCGGTAGCAGAACAGTTCAATTTACTGCAACAACTTGGGCGTTTTGCGTTTCAAATATCGTCGGACGGAAGCAAACTATCGTTTGTAGGCTTGTCAAAAATAGGTAAAAATTCGGTCACAGCGTCAGAAAAAAAGGAAAAAAATATCTCGATTGCATGGAAAACTACGCTTTTATTTGAAGCCGCCAACACGCCTACGATTATTAAAAATCCCCTCAACAACAGTACCCAAATCATGGTGCAGGATACGGCAGGAAATCTTTACAGTTGTAATGAAAGTGGCGAAATTTTATGGCAAAAACCGCTTCGGGGTAAAATTTTATCGCCTATTTATTCGTTGGATTATTATGGAAATGGTCAAAATTATATACTGTTTAATACGCCGAAACAAATATATTTACTTGATAATCAAGGAAATAACGCAGCTACATTTCCAGTAAAATTGCAATCTCCTGCCACCAACGGCTTGATGCTAACCGATTTTGACGGCACCAAAGAATACTGTTTTTTTGTGGCTTGTCAGAATAAAAATATTTATGGGTTCTCTAAAATCGGTCGTCCTTTGGAAGGTTGGAACCCACTTTCTAATGCTGGCATAGTCACGTTGCCTATCCGACATTTTCAAAAAGATGGAAAAGATTTTGTCACATTTATCAATAATTCTGGAGAATGGCAGTGCTACAAGCGCGACGGCACTCGCAGGTGGGAAACAAAAAAAATAACTGCTACATCTTATAGTCCTTTGGATTATCAAATGGATACGCAATTTTCTCGAGTTGTGTTAGGCGACGATAAGGGGAAAATCTATGTCACAAATCCAGATGGTGCTACTTTTAATTTGGGCTTCAAGGTAGGAACTAACACGAAAACAAAATTTATTTTTGGCGATATTTTTGGCGATGCCAGAAAAGATTATATCTTGTTGAGTAACAGCAGTTTAGCTTGCTTTTATTACAAAAATACAGCTATTGTAAATCTCTTTGAATACACTTTTTCTGCGCCTCAAGATGAAGTTTTTGCGGTACAAAGTCATAATAATCAGAAGCAACAAATTGGAGTTTTGTGCAAAAGTAAGTCACAAATTTCTCTTTTAGATGATGTAGGTGCGCCACTAACTGGCTTTCCTTTGGCGGGAACTACGTCTTTCGTTCTCGCAGATTTACTTAAAGATGGCTCTGAAATGTTGATAGTCGGCAACGGAAGTTCCTTGTGTGCTTACCGAATACGATAATTTATTTGCTGTCACAAATTATTTTTAATTTTTATAAAATATTACAAAGATTAAAAATTTGGCAAGCTGCTAAACCAGCAGTTTCTGTCCGCAGTCGCGTTGCGCCCAAGCTAACTCCCACAAAGCCCTGATTTTTTGCTACTGCTATCTCGGACTCTGAAAAATCCCCTTCTGGACCAATCAACATCAAGCCGTCTTTTTGGGGCAATATTTTGTGTTTCAAATGTGATAGTTCCGTATCATTGCAGTAAGCGATAAATTTTTGAGTCTGATTGTTTTTTTCTTTTTGAGAAAGCATAAACTGTTGAAAATCAACAGCTTCATTTAGTTTTGGAAGACGGGTTTGCAGCGATTGTTTCATAGCGGAAAGTATAATTTTTTGCAATCGATCTGTCCGAAGATGCTTGCGTTCCGAATGTTGGCAGAGCAATAACGTAAATTCGGCAGCACCCATTTCGGTCGCTTTTTCTAAAAACCATTCTAATCTATCCATATTTTTTGTCGGCGCAATGGCGATGTGAAGTTGAATTGGTTTTAAATTAATATTTGGTATTTTAGAAATAATCGAAATTTCTGCTCCTTTCTTATTGGAGTTTATCATTTTTCCAAGATACAATCCGCCTTTTCCGTCCGTAAAATGCAACTCTGCGCCTACGTTTTTTCTCAATACTTGCAGGCAGTGAGCGGACTCTTCGGCATCAAAAAACGCTTGTTGCTCTGTCACAATGTGTGCATAAAATAATTGCATTTTTTATTTTTATTTTTTCTTAAACAAAAAAAAGGGTCAAATTCCCGAATAGGAATCTGACCCAAAGTTAGCCAAAATTTTGGCTTTATTTCTTGCTCCACTCCGCAATAGATTTCTCATTGCTGCGGACGTAATCATCGTTTTTCTCTTTTTTCGCCAATTCTATTGATTTTTTTGCGGTAACAATAGCACCTTTATAGTCACTCATTTGCGCCTGAATCAGTGCTTTGGTGCGCACCATCCAAAAATTTTCGGCACCGCCCTTGTCCATCGCCATATCTATCCATGTTTTTGCTTGCGCCAAATCCTTTTTTTCCTCCAAATAATAGCGCGCCGAAGCGTGATAATCGTTGAAAGTCGGACCCGCCAATTTCTTCGTGATGTCGGCAGAAACTTTCGTATCCGTGAAAACGCCGAGCGGCACAGACACTTTCGTATTCTCCCAAACGAACTCCAAATCCGCTCCACTGTTCTTCAAGTTATTGAACTCAATGGTGAAAGTTTCTTGGTTGTTATTCATTTTTTGTGTCGGTATGGTGAGGCGAAAAGCGTCTTCTTCGTCCTTGTAACCGTCTGTCCCCCAGTTAGTTGTGTTTTTATTGACGATAATTGTCCAGTCTTTTTCGTTGGGGACGGCGTAGAGCGAGTAGCTGCCTTTTTGTAGTTTTTTGCCTCCGAGCGTCGCGCTGTCGCCGAGCGTAATTTTGGTAGCGGCGTTTGCTCCGAGTCGCCACATTTCGCCGAAAGTCAGCAATTCACCGAACACTTTGCGACCCTTCGCACTGGGGCGAGAGTATTCGAGCGTCACTTCGGTCAAGCCGACAGTTTGGGTCAATTTCGCCGTAGGGCTTGGTTGAGGGGTAGTAATTTGAGCATTCAAGCCGCTAAAAGTAAATGCGGCGATTGCTAAAGTGGATAAAATTTGATTTTTCATATTTATTTGATAAATTTTGAGAGAAACAAGTTGAGTCAAAAAAAAGTTGTACAGATTATTAGGTTTTCTGCCCTTTTTTTGAGCTTATTCTTTCAGAAAAAAAAATCTGCGGCAAAATTAAAATATTTCACAAATAAAATTTATCTTTGTGCGAGAGAATTTAGGGAATGTAAAATCAAAAAGAGGGAAGCTAAAAACTTCCCTCTTTTTTTTAGGAATATTTGAAATGACAACATTAGAAAAAATAGAAAATTTAATACTCACAAAGTTTGCCGAAGAAGGATTTGAGGACTGCTTTTTGGTAGAAATACAGCTTTCGCCTGCCAACGCGCTCGAAATATTTGTGGACGCAGACTCCGACTTGACGCTCGATAAGTGCCGAAAAATCAGCCGCTTCGTAGAGCATCATTTGGACGAAAATGGCTGGTTGGGCGAAACCTACGGGATAGAAGTTTCGTCGCCCGGCATTGGTCGCCCTCTAAAATTTATTCGACAGTACAAAAAAAATATAAAAAGACTGCTCGATGTGACAAAAACGGACGGCACTTTGGAGTCCGGAACGCTCGAATCTGCCGACGACGAAAAAATAATCCTGACCAAGGAAGTGAAAATAAAAGAAGGTAAAAAAAATAAATTGGAAACTCAAATAACAGAAATTGCGTATTCCGACATCAAAAAAGCGTCGGTCGGAGTCAAATTTTAACAAAAAAATTAAAAATCACGTTAGATACACTAAAGATTTATGATAAGTTTAATAGATATAACTTCGGAATTTAATTCCGAAAAAAAGATGGATCGCGCCACGATGTTGCGCGTTTTGGAAGACGTTTTTCGTACGCTAATCCGTAAAAAATATGGGTCGGACGAAAATTTTGATGTCATCGTTAATACCGAAAAGGGCGACTTGGAGCTTTGGCGCGTCCGCGAAATAGTCCCCGACGGTGAAGTAACGGACGACTTGCGCCAAATATCCATCTCCGAAGCCCTCGAAATTGACAACGATTATCAGGTGGGAGAAGAAGCCTACGAGCAGCAAAAACTCGAAGATTTCGGTCGCCGCTCCATCATGGCAGCCCGCCAGACGCTCGTTTCCAAAATTATGGACTTAGAAAAAGACGAAATTTACAAGCAATATTCGGAGCGCATCGGCGACTTGGTGGTAGCCGAAGTGAACCAAATCATTAAGAAAGAATTGCTCGTAATCGACGATGCTACTGGAAGCGAATTGGTACTTCCGCGCAGCGAAACAATAAAAGGAGATTTTTACCGAAAAGGTGACATGGTTCGCGCCATCATCAAGCGAGTAGAAATGAAAAATAACACGCCGATAGTCATTCTTTCGCGCACAGACGAAGGGTTTTTAGAAAAACTTTTGGAGCAAGAAGTACCCGAAATCGAGGACGGACTCATCGTAATCAAAAAAATCGTGCGAATGCCCGGCGAGCGCGCCAAAATCGCCGTCGAATCCTACGACGACCGCATTGATCCAGTCGGAGCTTGCGTCGGTATGAAAGGCTCCCGTATTCACGGCATCGTCCGCGAACTGCGCAACGAAAACATTGACATTATAAACTATACCACCAATGCAGTGTTACTAATCCAGCGCGCATTGACTCCCGCCAAAGTTACCAATATCGAAATCGACGAAGAAGCCAAAACCGCTTCCGTTTATCTCAAATCCGACCAAGTGTCGCTCGCAATCGGTAAAGGCGGTACGAACATCAAACTCGCTGGAAAACTCTGCGGCTACGAAATAGACGTATTCCGAGATACCGTAGATGTCGAAATAGACGACGTGGATTTGGAAGAATTTTCTGACGAAATCGAGCCATGGATTATCGAAATCCTCAAAAAAATTGGCTGCGATACCGCAAAAAGTGTTCTCAACTTGAGCCAAGAAGAGCTGGCGCGCCGTACCGACTTGGAGGAAGAAACCATACACGACGTACTGAACGTGTTGGCTGCCGAATTTGAGGAATAGTTTTTTTAGGAAAAATAAAAAAGATATACAAACAAAAAAAGCAATACACACTGTGTAATAAGGAGTTTTAGTGTACCTTTGCAAAGCGTAAAGAATGCAAATGCGTTTTCATAGCACCTATTTTTCATTATTAAAATTTATATCAAAAAAAATACACCACATGAATTAATCATAAAGCGTTCAATCACAACCATATAATAGTAGATTTTTTGTTAATTTGAAATTCAAAAAAGCAACAAAATCATTCAAAAATTTAGATGACTCAAACATTAGTTAAAATAGCAAAACAGCTCAACGTCGGAATACAAACTATCGTTGAATATCTCGGAAAACACGGTTTTGAGGTAGAGGGCAAGCCCAACGCCAAAATTTCGGACGAAATGTATTCCGAACTGCTCAAAAATAAGGAGTTTCAGGCTTCGTTAGATGCTAAAGAAAAGGCAAACCAAATTACTATTGGCGTGCGTCCAGCAATAGCCATTCCTGTCAAGCCTATGCTGTCGCCGCCGCCAAAGCCGAGTTTTTTTGCGCCACCGATGCTCAAAAAAGAACCTGCTCCTGTTGCCGTAGAGCCAACACCACCAGTCGTAGTTGAGATGCCCAAATTGGTAGAGCCGCCTGTCGCTCCGCCACCAGTGATAGTGGTAGAATCACCTTCTGTGGTGCAGAAGCCGTCCGTAGAGCCAGTAGCAGAACCAGTTGTGGTTGAAAAAGTGCGCCCGTCGCTCAAAATTTTAGGAAAAATAGACCTCAATCCAGTCAGGAAAACTACCAAACCCGAAGTCAAAGCCAGCCAACCTCAACCCGTAAAGGAAGAAGGACGCAGCAAGGCACAAGGCGAGTCCTCGACTAATAAAGAAGTCAGTAAGGAAGCCATCAAAGCTCCGAAGCCGACAGTCGCTCCACAACCGCCAGTGTTGGAGGCAAAAATCCCTGTCGCCGAGCCAAAAGCTGCCGAGCCAGCACCGCCCCCAGCAGAGGAAGAAATGCACCGCGCCAAAACTCCATTGCTGAAAGGCTTGAAGATATTGGGCAAAATAGATACCGAAAAATTCGACAGAAAACCAGCCGCCAACACTCGTGGCGGTAGGGACGCTGGCAGAAATAGAAATCCAGGCGCGCCAGCCACTGCCGCTAATGGCAGTAATACCAACGCTCCCGGAAGTGTACTTTCCGAAGAAGAAAAAAAGAAACGCAGACGCAAGCGTAAGAAAGTAACTACCGCAGTATCCGACGGAAGACCCGTAGGGCAAGGCAATGGCAACAATCAAGGCGGCGGCAACAACCAGCAGCAAGGCGGCGGCGACAATAGAGGACAACAAGGCAACAGCCCTAATTATAGAGGAAATAACAACAACGCTGGCGGCGGAAATACCCGTCCCCCACAAGGTGGCGGCGGGAATAGCCGACCTCCACAGGGCGGCAACCGCACAGGACAAAACACTGGTCAAAATCAAGGAGCCGCTCGCAATACTGAAGTATCTAAAAAAGTCATCGAAGACCAAATCAAGGCAACGATGGCTCGACTTTCGGGTGGAAAAACCAATAAGCGTCAGAAAATGCGCCGTGGCAAACGCGACGGAATGAGAGAAAAACAAGAGCGACTCGACCAAGAATTATCCAACAGCAAACTACAACTCACGGAGTTCGTAACCGTTTCGGAGTTGGCGAGCTTGTTGGACGTAGCAGTGTCAGAAGTCATTATGACGTGTATGAATCTGGGCGTTATCGTGTCCATCAATCAGCGACTTGATGCCGAGATTATCGAATTGGTCGCAGAAGAGTTTGATACCGAAGTAGAATTTATCAGTGCCGAAGAAACCATCGACGAACTCCTCGAAAGTGAAGACTTGGGAGACCCCGCAGACTACGTGCACCGCGCGCCTATCGTTACCGTCATGGGTCACGTTGATCACGGAAAGACCTCTTTGCTCGATTATATTCGCAGTGCGAAAGTAGCAAGCGGCGAAGCAGGTGGAATCACACAGCACATCGGCGCATACGAAGTAACCGTTCAGGGCGACAAACACATTACGTTTTTGGACACTCCGGGTCACGAAGCCTTTACCGCTATGCGTGCGCGAGGAGCGAAAGTAACGGATATTGCGGTGGTCATCATCTCCGCCGACGATAATATTATGCCGCAAACCAAAGAAGCCATCAGCCACGCGCAAGCCGCTAATGTGCCAATGGTTTTTGCTATCAATAAAATTGACAAAGCAGGTGCCGACCCCGAAAAAATCAAAAATGAACTCGCACAGATGAATTTTTTGGTAGAAGATTGGGGCGGTAAATACCAGTCGCAAGATATATCTGCCAAGCAAGGCACGAATGTAGATGCGTTGCTCGAAAAAATATTGCTCGAAGCCGAAATCCTCGAACTCAAAGCCAACCCGAAACGCAAAGCAGTCGGAACGGTCATCGAGGCATCGTTAGACAAAGGCAGAGGCTATGTGACCAAAATGCTCGTCCAAGAGGGAACACTCAAAATGGGCGACGCAATCGTAGCAGGCGAACACTCCGGAAAGGTAAAAGCCATGTTCAACGAACTCGGAAAGCGAGTAAAGACAGCCGGACCCGCAGCTCCAGTATTGGTGTTGGGTTTGAGCGGTGCGCCGCAAGCAGGAGAAAAATTCAAAGTCATGGAAGGCGAGTCAGAAGCCCGCCAAATCGCATCGCGCCGCGCGCAGATTAGCCGCGAGCAAGCCAACAGAGCCAACAAACGGATTAGTTTGGAGGAAATCGGTCGCCGTCTGGCACTCGGTTCGTTCAAGGAACTCAACCTCATCGTGAAAGGTGACGTGGACGGTTCGGTAGAAGCGTTGGCGGATTCACTCATCAAGCAAAGCATCGAGAGCGTCCAAGTGCGCGTGATACACAAAGCCGTTGGTCAGATTATCGAATCTGATATTTTGTTAGCGTCTGCTTCCGATGCGATTATTATTGGGTTCCAGGTTCGTCCGTCGCTCAATGCCCGCAAATTGGCGGAGCGAGAGGGAGTCGAAATCAAAACATATTCCATCATTTACGAAGCGATAGAAGAGATTCGCTCGGCGATAGAAGGAATGTTGGAGCCGACCAAAGAAGAAAAAATCGTTGGTCAAATCGAAGTGCGTGAGATATTCAAAATCAGCAAAATCGGCACTATCGCAGGTTGCTATGTGCAAGAAGGAAAATTCACCCGCAACACACTTATCCGTGTCATTCGGGACGGGATTGTGGTATTTCCGGTCAAAGAAGGCGTTACTTCTGGCGAGTTGAGTTCCCTCAAACGCTACAAAGAAGACGCAAAAGAAGTTAAATCTATGATGGAGTGTGGTCTGACTATCAAGGGTTTCAACGACATTCAAGTCGGCGATACAGTAGAAGGTTTTGAGATAATCGAAGTAAAACAGAAGTTGGAGAAAAGGTAAGTCTGAAAGAAGCCTTTTGTTAGAGATTGATTTATAAATTAGTTGTTATGAAGGGAGATTTTTTTTTGGAACTGTTCTTTAGGGAATGAAGAAAAAATAAGTGGTTTATTTTAAACGCATTCCATAGCCTTTATTTTCGCAGTTAATTTTTCAAAAAAAATTAATGATATGGCAAAAAATCATGTTCGGTTCGATTGGGCGATGAAAAAAATCCTTCGCAACAAAGCAAACTTCGGTATCCTCGAAGGCTTCCTTTCCGAGCTGCTGGGAGTAGAAATAAAAATCAAACAAATCCTCGACAGCGAAAGCAACAAGGAAACGGAAGACGACAAGTACAACCGAGTGGACATACTTGTTGAGTTTGACGGCGGCGAATTGGTCATCGTCGAGGTTCAAAACAGCAAAGAGTACGACTATTTCCATCGAATGCTTTATAGCACCTCAAAAGTCATCGCCGAGCATATCAGTACGGGACAGCCCTATTCGGAAGTCAAAAAAGTGATTTCGGTGACCATTGCCTATTTTGATTTGGGGCAGGGGGAAGACTACGTTTATCACGGCACGACGGTTTTCAGGGGAATCCACAAAAATGATATTTTGGCTTTTGCCGAAAGGCAAGTCGAAATATACGAAAAAAATAATGTTTACGAAATTTACCCTGAATATTGGGTCATCAAGGTAGGAAAGTTCGGCGACAGAGTGAAAGATAAATTGGACGAGTGGATTTATTTTTTCAAAAACTCCGAAATCAAAAAGAACTTTTCGGCGAAAGGCTTAAAAGAAGCTGGCAAGCGTTTGGACGAAATGAAGCTGAACGAAAAAGAAGCCAAAGAATATAAAAGATATTTGAGAGAATTAATGGACATAGCGAGCGACCAGCATACCAAAATGATTGATGCACAAGACCTGATAAAAAAAATAAATCAAGGAAGAGAAGAAGGAATAAATCAAGGAAGAGAAGAAGGAATAACCAAAGGAGAAGAAAAAAAGGAGATAGAAGCTGTCATCGGGTTGGATAAAATCGGATTAGAAAAGGGTAAAATAGCTAAAGCATTGAATATCACCGTTGAAAAAGTGATTGAAATACTTGATAATCAACGAAATAAGTAAGCGGTGCTGAATAAATCGTCAAATCCGTTAAACTATAGTTTTTTTCGTTGATGTGGGTTTTAGGTTCGGAGTTAATTTTGAAAAATAATTTCTTAATTTTTTGAAAGTTATTTGTTTTTTTGTCATTCTTTTTGTATTTTTGAGTTTGAAAATCTGTCACAAGTTATACGTTTTTCTAACAGAGTTCGCCTAACAAGGCAGATGTACTGAATCAAAAATTTATCCATCTAAAATGACCAAAAATTATGAAAAAAATTATTCTGATGACAGCAATCACTTTGATAGTGATGCAAGGAATGAACGCCCAAAATAAAGGGTTCGTCGGTATCTCATTGGGAGCTGGTATTCCAGCTTTCGATTATGCTTCCCAAAACGCGTTAAATTCAAAAGCTGGTCTTGCGAAGTTAGGCAGTGCTTTTGATTTGTCGTTGGGGTACAAACTCCACTCAAAATTTGGGGTGACTGCACTTTTAAGAGGTCAATACAACCCTTACGACGCTGACGCGGTAGCAAGTGAACTAACTCGGCAACAACCAACATTAAACTGGACGATTGAAAATAAGTCCCGCTTGAATCAAGCACTTTTGTTGGGTGGCTTTGGTTCATTCCGCATCACAGAAAAAGTATTTTTTGAGCCAAGAGCTATGGCAGGCGTGCTGAATGCGTATTCTCCTCAATATACCCTAACTGCCTCAAATGGCTTGTCGAGTGCTACGATAAAAGCGGAAAGTAAATCAAATATAACTTTTTGTTATTTGCTTGGCGTAGGCTTAAGATTTGGTATAAATGAAAAACTAACACTGCTAACGAATATTGACTATACGTCAGCCACCGTAACTTACAACAATTTAAAAACAATTATAGGTACTACTCCCCCAACTATAAGCTATATGACAGTAAACCAAACAATAGATATTATAACCGTAGGAATTGGATTAGCGATTAGGCTCTAACCAATCAGCTAAAAGCATATAAAAAAAGACGTAATATTTTGATTGTCAGAATATTACGTCTTTTTTGCTTTCTATATCAACGCGCAGCCAACAATTAGGTATGAAAAAAATATATTTCGCCTCCGATTTTCATTTGGGGGTTCAAGGACGGACGACGAGCGCAGAGCGAGAGCGGCAAATCGTGCGCTGGTTAGATGCCGTCGCCGATGACGCTGCCGAAATCTATCTCGTCGGCGATGTTTTTGATTTTTGGTTTGAGTACAAGACGGTCGTTCCCAAAGGTTATATGCGGCTTTTGGGCAAATTAGCGGAGCTGCGCGACCGACAAATTCCGATATTTTTCTTCACCGGCAACCACGATATGTGGATGTTTCGTTACTTCGAGGACGAGCTGGGCATACCGATTTTTCGGAAGCCGATAGTGCGAACTTTCAATGGCAAAACCTTTTTTATCGGACACGGCGACGGACTCGGACCGGGCGACTATGGCTACAAATTCATCAAAAAAGTGTTTGCCAACCGAGCTTGTCAGTGGCTTTTCGAGCGGCTTCACCCCAATTTTGGAATTGGATTGGCGCATTTTTGGTCGAATACGAGTCGGAATGCGCAGCCCACAGAAAGCGTTGCGCAGTTTTTGGGGGCAGAAAAAGAATGGTTGATTCAGTATTCCAACCGAAAATTAGACGAAGTAGCGGCAGATTTTTTTATTTTTGGACATCGCCATTTGCCGATTGATTGGACACTAAAAAACGGAAAAAGCCGTTACATCAATCTCGGAGAGTGGCTGACACACAACTCGTATGCAGTTTTTGATGGAGAAAATCTCCAAATTAAATTTTTTGAAAATGAAAAAGGAATCGTTGTTTCAGAACATTAGTTGGATTTTTTTATTTTTTTTGACCCTAAATAATTTCGCATTTGGGCAAGACTCTACAGCGTTCCGTTTGGTGCAAACCATTCCGATAGCCGCCAAACAGATTTTTTCAGACAAATTGCAGCAGTTTTATGCGATTGGGAATGAAAATTCTTTCATCAAGTTTTCGCCCGACGGCGTTGAAGTTGCTCGGTTCAAAGAAAATATTTTGGGTACTATCAGCTCCGCCGACCTTTCCGACCCGTTCAATATTTTGCTCTACTACCATGATTTTCAGATAGTTATCATTTTGGATAGAAATTTGACAAAAATCAATCAATACTATCTCCGCAGTTTCGACAACGTAGAGCCGACTGCCGTTGGACTTTCCAACGACCACAATATTTGGCTTTTCGACCAAAACGATTACAAGCTCAAAAAAATAGATTACACCGGAAAAGTTCTTTTTGAAAGCATTTCATTTCCCCAACTATTCGGCAAACAAGAGTTAGTAAATTTTATTTTGGAGCGAGAAAATACCGTTTTTTTGAATATTCCCAATCTGGGAATTGTGCTTTTCGATAGCTTCGGACAATACCTTCAAACACTGGACAAAAAAACTGAAAAATCATTCCAAGTCATTGACAGTCAGTTGTTTTACCTAAAAAATCATCAACTTTTTTCTTTGCATTTGCAGCGCAGCCAACAAAAAAATATCGTCCTCCCAAGCTCCGATGCAGAGCAGGAAGAACGATATTTTACGATTCAAAAAAATAAAATTTGGCGGCTGACGGCGACAAAAATCGAAATCTTTGTTTGGTAAAAAAACCCGTCAGACGGTCATTATTTCTTTCTCTTTTTGCTCGATTTGCTTCTCTACTCTTTCACTGTACCGGTTCGTCAAGTCCTGCACGACCGCCTCCAAACCCTTGCCTGCATCTTCCGAAAATCCGTCTTTTACTGCTTTTCGGACTGTTTCGTTGGCTTCGCGGCGCGCGTTGCGGATACCGACTTTTGCCTCTTCGCCCAAGTGCTGGGCTTTTTTGACCATTTCGCGGCGGCGTTCTTCGGTGAGCGGCGGGATACTGAGACGGATAATAGAGCCGTCATTTTGTGGCGTAATCCCGAGGTTCGCCTCCATAATGGCACGCTCAATGGGTGCCAACATATTTTTTTCCCAAGGCTGTACTGTGACCGTCCGGGAGTCGGCGGTAGCTACGCTCGCTACCTGCGTCAAAGCCGTCGGCGACCCGTAATACTGCACCAAAAGTCCGTTGAGCAGCGAGCCAGAAGCCTTGCCTGTGCGCACTTTTAGCAGCTCTTTGTCCAAATGCACCAATGCGTCCTCCATCAGTTCTTTTGCTATCTGGACATATTCGTTTAAATCTTCTAACGTCATATTTTTTATACTTATTTGATAATCAATTATTTATGAAATGCAAAAATTGTTATATCTAATCTCTGCGGCTATTGTATTGCAAAATTAAGTAAATTAACATAATTAAAGAAGAAAGTGCGGCAGAAACATACGTCATGGCTGCCCACCAAAGTGCGTCTTTTGCGCCTGCGTGTTCTTCGCTCTGCGTTACGTTGCTCTGGTCGAGCCAAACCAAGGCGCGCCGGCTGGCATCAAACTCTACAGGTAGGGTTATCAGACTGAACGCGGTAGTAAGTCCGAAAGCGACAATCGTGATCAGCATGATTTGAGGCATCGTATTGATGAGCATAAACGCAATCATCATCAGCCATTGGAGCGACATGGAGGCGATATTGACGACTGGCACGATGGCAGAGCGCAGTTGTAGCATCGAGTAAGCAGTGGCATGCTGAACGGCGTGACCGCACTCGTGGGCGGCCACGGCTGCCGACGCAATGCTTTGTCCCGCAAAAACATCGGGACTCAAATTCACCGTTTTGTTGGCGGGATTGTAGTGGTCGCTCAAAAATCCCTCTACGGACACTACTTGCACGTCGTTGATGTTGTAGTATTTTAACATCGCTTCCGCCACGTCTTTGCCGCTCATGCCGTTGCGCAGCCGAATCTGGCTGTACTCTTGAAATTTGGATTTGAGCCGTCCGCTTACCCACATTCCGACCAAGCTGGTCAGACCAGCGATGACCATATAACCGATATTCATTCCGAACATAATTTTTAGTTTTTTTTAGTAAGTGAAAAAAATTGTTGTTTTATTTGGTCTTTGGAATGAAGAAAAAATAAGTAGTTTATTTTAGACGCGTTCCTTTATCAAAAATCCGTTCTGTATCGCTGTATCTCTAATTCCGAAGGGATTTCACATTTATAAAAATAATCAGTCAATTTAGGTGTGACCCCTTCGGGGTCGTACTGTCCTGTGTTGGCTTTGGTTATAAATATTTGATGCCTTCGGCATCTTGGATAAAAAGTAGATTTTACTTTTTTATTGGCTGCACAAAGCAACTGTAAACTACTTAAAAGCCGTTTATACCGAACTATTCGTCAAGCTATTTTTTCAAATCCCAAGTAAGCGTGCAACACTTTTGGTAAAACAATTCCGTCTGGCGTTTGGTTGTTCTCCAACAATGCTGCTACGATGCGAGCCAAAGCCAACGCGCTGCCGTTGAGGGTGTGCGCAAGTTGTGTTTTTTTATTTTCGTCGCGGTAGCGCAATTTCAGTCGGTTGGATTGGAAGGTTTCAAAATTAGAAACCGAACTCACCTCTAACCAGCGTTGTTGGGCGGCAGAATATACCTCAAAGTCAAAAGTCAGCGCGGAGGCAAATCCCATGTCGCCTCCGCAAAGGCGAAGGATTCGGTAAGGCAATTCTAACTTTTCTAACAATCCTTCGACGTGTGCAAGCATTTCCATCAGCGTTTCGTAAGATTTTTCGGGGTGCTGCAACTGTACGATTTCTACTTTATCGAACTGGTGGACACGGTTGAGTCCTCGGACGTGCGCGCCGTAGCTACCCGCTTCGCGTCGGAAACACGGCGTGTAGCCCGCCATTTTGATAGGAAAATCTTTTTCTTCCACAATCACATCGCGGTATATGTTTGTGACGGGAACTTCCGCCGTAGGTATCAAATAAAGGTCATCTTTTTCGACGTAATACATTTGCGCCTCCTTGTCGGGCAGCTGTCCAGTGGCGTGAGCAGAGTCGGAATTGACCAAAAGCGGCGGCTGGATTTCTTCGTAGCCGGCGGCGGCGGCTTGGTCGAGGAAAAAGTTGATGAGCGCGCGTTGCAGCCGTGCGCCTTGCTTGCGATAGACGGGAAAGCCTGCGCCAGTGAGTTTTACGCCAAGTTCGAGGTCAAAAAGGTCATATTTTTTTGCCAAATCCCAGTGCGGCTGTGCGTCGGCGTGCAGCGTAGGAAAGGGCTTTGTCCAGTCTTTGAACACTTCGTTTTCCTCGGGCGTTTTGCCGAAAGGCACGGAGCTGTGCGGGATATTGGGCAGCGACACTAAAAGCGCGTCGAGTTTGGTTTTGGTAGCCGCAAGTTGTTCTTCGAGCGTTTTAGTTTGCTCTTTGATGTGGGCGACTTTGGCTTTCAGTTGCTCGGCTTCGGGTGATTTTCCTTGCTTGAACAGGTCGCCGATTTGCTTGGCGAGCAAGTTGGATTCGGCAAGTAGTTGGTCATTTTGGTTTTGGGTGGCTTTGCGCTCGTCATCGAGCTGCACGAGTTCGTCCAGAATATCAAGTTGTTGGGAAGAAAAATTTCGTTTTCGCAGTCCTTCTGTCACACGTTCACGCTGTTCGCGAATAAAATTTATTTGAAGCATAATATACTAATAGGTTGTAGAAACAATTTTTTGTAAAAAAATAATTTTTTTTGCAAAGATAATACTTGCATTTCAAAAAAAATAGTGTATTTTTGCACTGTAAATAATAGAACACGCCAAAAGTTGATGGGCGTAGTGTTTTTTTTCTGCTTGTGCAATGAAAGAGATACTGCGTTTCCAAAATTCTCGCTTTCAATTAGGAATGAAAAAAAGTAAAATATTCTTTTATTTTAAAAAATGAACAATTTATTTTAAACACATTCCTCATAAAATTTCCAAAATATAGTTGTTCCAAAAGCCCCCTTCCGTCGTCGGTTTGCGTATTTTAGTGGATAGTTTCTAATATTCGCAGTCCAAGTCTTTTCAAATTATTGTTTTCAGTCTGTTATGTTTGATACCAAAAATATTCCAATAATTAACCCCATATTTTGTCGCAGCGTATGGAAATAAATTTGCAGTTTTTCGACTTCGGAAATAAAATAATTTTAGAAAATGAAGCAGTTCTTTTAAGACCATTGGAGGAAACGGATTACAAAAATTTGATACATTTTTCTCTTTCAGAACCCGAAATTTGGAAATACTCGTTGGTGCAACCAATCGGAGAAGAAGGCTTAAAAAATTATTTAAAAACAGCAGTTGCGGGCAGAGCGAGCAAAACCGAATTTCCGTTCATCGTGAGGGACAAACGAAGCCAACAGTACGCTGGGAGTACGAGATTTTATGACATTAATGCGTCCAGTAATTGCCTAAAATTAGGCTATACTTGGTACGGCAGCGAATATCAGGGAACGGGACTGAACAAAAACTGCAAATATTTACTTTTAGAGTATGCTTTTGAGGTGTTGGGGGTCGAAAGAGTCGAGTTTCGTGCCGACAATGACAATTTGAGAAGTATCCGCGCCATGAAAAGCATCGGCTGCCGAGAAGAAGGAGTCCTTCGCAGCGACGGCTACAAACCAAACGGAGAGCGGCGGGACAGCATCGTTTTGAGTATTTTAAAACCTGAATGGTCGGGCGGCGTGAAAGAAAACTTACAAGCAAAAATCAGTCAATCAACCACAAATTTCGTCTAATCAGAAATAAAAATCAACGAATAAATACTTAAGGAGAGTTTTTTAACGCGCTACAAATCGTTGATTGTCAATTATTTGCACAATTAAAAACTACAAACCAATCACTAAAAACTATTTAATATAATCCATTATCTTCACAATCATACCAAATTATTATCGGCTGGCTCTGGCACAATCTATTCGGTCACAAGCAGCTCGCTAATCACTTCCAACTAAATTTTTCACAAAAAAACCCAGTCTAAAAAAGTCATGTACGACATCCTTCAACTTAATGATATGTTGATTCCCGAGTTGCGCG
>JAYWGG010000167.1:0-5918 GCA_043778415.1 Saprospiraceae bacterium | reverse complement strand
TTTGGACTCTTGTAGGCGACTGATGCCGCCTTTCTTTGCCCTCCAATCCGCTTGAAGTCCAAACTGCACTACAAGTGGTTTTTTTTATGTCAATATTTTTCATTATTTTTGTAAAAAAATTTTCATCAATCATACAGCAAAAACCGAAGATGACCGAAGCCTATATTTTTGACGCACTCCGCACTCCCCGCAGCTCGGCTGCCGACAGCGCACTCTACGAAGTCCGTCCCGTCCAGTTGCTGGCAGAAGTCTTCAAAGCAATGCAGCAGCGCAACGCACTCAACACGTCCGAAGTGGACAACGCAGTTTTTGGCTGCGTCACGCCCACAGACGACCAAGGCGGCAACATCGCAAAAGCTGCACTGTTGGCGGCGGATTGGTCGCCCAAAATAGCCGCAGCACAGCTCAACCGCTCCTGTGTGTCGGGTTTGGACGCTGTCCTCCAGTCGGCGGCGAGTATTAGAGCGGGTTGGAGCCAGTTGGCGGTAGCGGGCGGCGTGGAAAGTGCCAGTCGAGTCGCCGCCAATAGCGACGGTGGCGACCTGCGCTATGACCCGTCTTTGCTGTCGCAAGCGCGCCTGCTGCCGCGAGGCGTGGCGGCGGATTTGCTGGCTACGCTGCACGGTTTTGGGCAATCCGACTTGGATAATTTCGCCATTCGGTCGGGACAAAAAGCAATTTTTGCGCAGCAAAATAACTTTTTCGCACGCAGTTTGGTGGCTATCAAAGACAAAAATAACCTTTCGATTCTCGAAAAAGACCAACTTTCTGCCGAAAGAAATGCGGAGGACATGGCTTCGATGTCGCCTATTTTTGCCGAAGACGGCGCGGCGGGCTTTGATGCGATGGCACTTCGCAAATATCCTTTTTTAGAAAAAATAACGCACGCCCACACGTCGGCAAATTCGGCGAAAACAGTAGATGCTGCGGCAGCGATTTTGCTCGGAAGTTTGGAAAGCGGCAAGCGTTTGGAGCTTCGCGCTCGGGCGCGCATCGTGTCCGCAGCGACGGTCGGTGGCGACGCGTCGGCGTTGTTCGACGGTATTTCGGAAGCCGTCCGCTTGGCATTGCAGCGCGCCAATATGGACAAGAAAAACATAGATTTGTGGGAGATAAACGAAGATTTTGCGGTAGTGCCGTTGCTTTGTCAGCGCAGCTGGTCTATCGCGGAGCAGCGGCTCAATAGCTGCGGCGGGGCTGTCACATTCGGTCATCCGTCGGGAGCGACGGGAGCTGTGTTGCTCGGCACATTGATAGATGAATTGGAGCGACAACAACTAAAAATAGGTTTGGTGGCGATGAGCGCGAGCGGCGGCATGGGTGCAGCGATGATAGTAGAGCGACTTTGAAAATTTGAGTGCTTTATTTTTCTTCATTCCAAAGTAAGGAATGTAAGTAAAATCAACTACTCGTTTTTTCCTCATTCATAAGTCAATACCTACGAAATTAAACTCAAAAGGGTGATTTAAAATTCTTACGCAACATCAATAGCTAAATTAACTTATTTCAGGACAATACACTTGCGTCCCGAAAACTTTTTTTGAGTATAAAATTGTGTAACTTTGCGCTCAAAATACGCAAGGAACACCTTATATATGACAAAAATAGGCATTTTTTTTGGCGGCACGTCGCGCGAGCGTGAAATCGCTTTCGCAGGCGGTCGCACCGTCTATGACAATCTCAATAAAACTTTGTTTGAAGCAATTCCACTTTTTGTGGATAGCTGGCGAAATATTATTTTGCTCGACTGGCAATTTGTGTATAAAGGTACGGTGCGCGACTTTTATCCGCCCGTAGAGGCGTTGCCTTCGTCGCCGAATGGCTTTCAGGTTTATGCCGAAAGTTTGGGCAATCTCAACGCCGCCGAGCAAGAAAAAATCATCGAAAAAGTAGGGCGCAAAGTGACACTGGACGAGCTGCCGAGCCTCATAGATGTTGCTTTTTTGGCTCTGCACGGCAGCTTTGGCGAAGACGGGCAGATACAAGGCTTGCTCGAAAGCCTGCAAATTCCCTACACGGGAAGTGGGATTCGGGCTTGTTCGATAGGTATGGACAAGGCTTTCCAGAAAAAAATCATGGCTGCGGGCGGCTTTCCTTGCCCCAAAGTCCAAGTTATTTCGAGAGCAGAATGGATAAATGCGGACGTGGCGACGGCTTACCAGTCGGCGATTCGGGCGGTTGGCTTCCCGATAGTCGTACGTCCCGCCAATCAGGGTTCGTCCATCGGCGTAGCGATTCTGAACGAAAATACGGAGCAAAAAGACTTCGAGAAAGCAATAAATAAAGCATTTTTTCGAGAAATTGTGACAAAAGACTTCTGGACGCAATGCACCCACGAACAAAAAATTTCTTACATACGCAGCCTGACGGATATTCGCGACGGCTTGGGCTTTCCGATAGATGCGGTAAAAGAAACTATTTTTCACCCAGAAGAATTACTGATTTTTTTAAATACTTATTTACTTGACAGTCAGTTTGTTACGCTCGAAAGTCATTTGAGTGAGCAGCGAATAATCGTAGAAGAATTTATCAACGGTCGCGAATTTTCGGGCATCGTGATTCGGAAAGAAAGTGGTGCGGCGGTCGCGCTGCCGCCTACCGAAATCGTGAAAGGCAAAGAAATATTTGATTATCGCTCCAAATATTTGCCCGGCTTGTCCCGAAAAATCACGCCGATTGACTTGCCCGACGAGCAGATTCAGGCGATTCGCAGCGAATGTGAGCGACTTTTTGAGTACTTGGAGTTCAACACTTACGCCCGCATAGACGGCTTCATTACGGCAGACAATACGATTTTTCTCAACGACCCGAACACGACTTCTGGAATGTTGCCATCGTCTTTTTTCTTCCACCAAGCAGCCGAGATTGGACTCAATCCGTCCCAGTTTTTGACGTACATCATTCGTGCTTCCCTGCAAGAGCGCATCGCTATGTCTTTGGATAAAATACCTCATTATCAGCAAGTTATAAAAAAATTGGACGAAGAAATATCGCATTTGAAAGCCATAAAAACCAACAAAAAACGCGTAGCGGTACTCTTGGGTGGCTACTCGTCGGAGCGACATATTTCGGTAGAAAGCGGTCGAAATATTTACGAAAAACTATCAAGTTCGGACAAATATGAGCCGATTCCAATTTTTTTGACTGGCAGCGACGAGGCGCACGAGCTGTATCAGATTCCGCTCAATTTACTTTTAAAGGACAACGCGGACGATATTCGGGACAAAATACAGCATTTTACCAAACATCATTTGGTAGAAAAAATAAAACTCGAGTGCAGCGGTATTACCGAAAAGTATGCTTCCGCCGAAGTGGTTTTTGAGCCTAAAAAGCTGACTTACAATGATTTAGAACAAAATTTTGGTGCTGTTTTTATCGCTCTTCACGGCAGACCGGGAGAAGACGGTGCCGTACAACGCCAACTCGACCTCCGAAATATCCCCTACAACGGCTCGAACTCCGACTCGTCGGCGCTGACAATCCACAAATTTAATACTTTACAAAAATTAAAAAATAATGGATTTGTCGTGACAGGTCAAAAAATGATAGATAAGAAAAATTTTATAGAAAATCCCACTTCGACGCTCGAAGAAATTGAGGTCGCTTTTCGGTATCCGTTCATCGCCAAGCCAGTAGATGACGGTTGTAGTTCGGCGGTAAAAATGATAAAAAACAAGTTGCAGTTAGAGGCTTTTTTGAAAGCTATTTTTCGAGAAAAAAATACAGACGTGACGTTAGACTGTCGGAATATTCTTAAATTGCAGCCCAAAGAAGAGTTTCCACACAAAGAAGTTGTGTTGTTGGAAGAATTAATTGTCGCCAACGGTGCGGCGCATTTTTTGGAAGTCACTGGCGGTTTACTCACGCACTACGCACCCGACGGCGAACTGAAATACGAAATTTTTGAACCGTCCGAAGCGTTGGCAGAGGGCGAAATACTATCGTTGGAGGAAAAATTTTTGGCAGGCGAAGGGCAAAATATTACGCCCGCCCGCTTCGGAAAGCAACACGCCAAAGTGTCCAAAAAAGTGCGTGCCGACTTGGAAAAAGCCGCCAAAATATTGGGTGTAGAAGGCTACGCGCGCATTGATGCGTTTGTAAGAATCCAAGAAAACGGAGATGCCGAAACCATAATCATCGAAGTAAATTCTTTGCCCGGCATGACTCCCGCGACTTGTATTTTTCATCAGACCGCACTCAACGGCTACAAACCTTACGACTTCATAGATAAAATATTGGACTTCGGCTGCGAGCGAGCCAAAATTACTAAAAACTAAAAAAATTACATACATAATTATCTAAAAATCAATGAATAAAATCAAAAATACCCTAATTTTGTCGCTGCTAATTTTTGGCAGCGTCGCTACTTTGTCGGCTCAAAAAAATGCTAGCAAAAACAATTCCGTCCAAATCGTATGCCGACTTTCAGGCTGCCCGAGTGACTCTTTGGGCTTGTATATCTTTGAAGGAATCGGCTTTCGCAAAGTCCAATCCAGCAAATTATCGTCCGACGGAAGTGTTATCTTCAATTTGTCACGAAGTACGCCAAAATTTTATTTTGTTGGCAGCGATGAAGCCCAACTCAAAAGCGTCCTCGTAGGCGAAGATGCAAGCGTGGTAGTGACAGGACTTTGTACCAATGCGCAGGGAATGTCGGCGGATTCTCCGATGAACGCCGCTTACTCGGCGATGATTCAGCAGCTCAATACCCAAAAAACAGAGTTTGGCTCGCTCATTATGTCGTACAGAAATGCGGGACAAAACGCAGAGCAAATCAAAATACTCGAAAATCAGATGCTCGCGCTCGACCAAAAAAAGATACAATATTTAGATTCTTTGAAAAAAACACAGCCATTTCTGGCTAAAACTGCCGCTTTGAATACTTATTTGAGCTATCAAGGCAGCAATCGCGGCAAATACGGCGACGAATTGCAGTATTTTACCAACGAATATTTGGGCTTGGCGGACTGGAAAGATGCCGCTATGAACGATATTCCAGCCGTCCGCGACCAAGTGACCGACTATGTGCGCAACGTGTTGGGAATCGGGCTGCCCGAAGCCTCTCAAAAATCCTTTTTTGACGCTTTGCTGTTTCGCATTCCCGAACAGTCCAACACCTATCGCCTCGCGTTGGCGGGCATAGTGACGGGTTTGATGGCTGCCGACAACAACGGTCTGACAGGAGAGTACATCGGACGCTATGTCACAAAATACAAAAATATAGAACAATCTCGCATCATTGCTGCCCTACAAGCGCACACCAAACGCAACCAAGCATTCACGGTCGGCGGCGAAGCTCCAGACTTTACACTCAACACGATTGACGATAAACCGCTCAAAATGAGCAGCTTGCGTGGAAAAATTTTATTGATTGACTTTTGGGCGAGCTGGTGCGGACCTTGTCGGCGCGAAAATCCAAACGTCGTAGCACTTTACGGAAAGTACAAAAATAAAGGCTTCGAGATACTCGGCGTGAGCCTCGACCAAGCTAAAGACCGCTGGCAGCAAGCCATAGACGCAGACGGATTGACGTGGAAACACGTCAGCGACCTCAAAGGTTGGCAAAACGAAGTGGCTGCACTATATGGCGTGCGCTCAATTCCGCAAACCGTCTTGTTGGACAAAGAAGGAAAAATCATCGCCCGCAATTTGCGCGGCGAGGATTTAGCTAAAAAATTGGAAGAGTTGATGGGCAAATAATTGAACCCGTAAGATTTTTTGTAAAAATTGCAAAAAATTGGCTTTTAGTTCGTGTCTGATGTTATGCAAGTATTCTAAATTGGCTCATTTGAGCTTGATTTTGTGGTATTTTTCTTGTCTTTTGTCACTTTTTTATCCCCAACCCGACCTTCCCCAGAGGGGAAGGAGAAGAAAGTAACCAAAAAAATCAAGTGCTCTGTATAAATTCTAAAGTTTTT
>JAYWGG010000166.1:0-2133 GCA_043778415.1 Saprospiraceae bacterium | reverse complement strand
TGGGCTGCAAAATAAATGGAGAGCTTTTCCTCCTGAACGGAAAAAGAGATTCTTGGGGCATTGGACTCAGGGCTGTAGATAAGAAGTTAAGTGATACTACTGACTTTAATATCTCTTTCAACAGCCGCAAACCTAATATTTATTTGTTGATGCGTTCAATTAGTTTAGCAGCCAAAGACAATGATACCCTTTCGCTCAACGGAATACACCCATTTGAAAAACGATTTGTAATATTAGACGACTTTCGTGAGAACACGATAACAGGGGCATCCTACCGTTCTGACCAAATACACGGGGGGACATTAATTATAACCAAAAACACACCGTATTTCATGTCTGGAACATTTGAGTTCGAGATTTTTAACAGAGAAGATAGCACAAAGTCTGTCAAAGTGACAGAAGGGCGATTCGATATAGAAAAATAATCTGTTAGTTTTAAGTTTTTAATTTTACGTTTTAAGTTTTTTTAGAGCATCATCGGTAATTTTATTAAATTGCAACTAATTGGTTATCAGTTACTTGTGTGACTAAAAACTAATTACTAAAAAATAAAAACTATTTAATAATTTTATTTTATTCAATTTTAACGGCATTCTGCCAGCAGGCAGCACCCTTCAATGGGAAGTGTACCTATCCAAAAAGTACAAGAGTCCAATACGCTTGACAATGGACTGCCACTGCCAGCAGGAACCCATTTTCAGTGGACTGTGTCTGGTTACGGTTATACTTGGGGAGCTTCGGGAAATTTTTTGGATATTACATTCAGCACTCCAGCATACGCAACGATAAACGTCACAGTTGTCGGCAACTCAGACCCTTGTTTGTCACAACTTTATGCCAATCATACCTTCCAAGTGAGTAGTAATTGCGGTAACGCACCTGCTCCAATCAGTCAAAACACGACCGATTTAAAAATCACTGTTCCCAACTCTGCGAATGAACGCAACGGCGAAAAGGACGTAATTAATTTGAACGTCCTCGACGGGCGCGAAATCACGGTAACGCCCAACCCTGCCAGCGATGAGTTTTCGCTCCGCATGGTAGCGAGCGGCGACTATGTGCTGCGCGTCTATGATGCCTTGGGCAGACTCCAACACCAACAGACTGCCGATGCCGACGGTTCGCTGCGCATCAACAGCAGAGGCTGGCAAAGCGGCATCTACTTACTCGACCTCACCGAGCGCGGCAAGATACTGCACTGGAAAGGCAGAGTGGTCATACAGCGAGCCGAATAAACCGCTTCGCGCAGATTTTGTAAAAGTTAGGTAAAAAAAAAGAAAAGTTCTCCGTCCGCCAAAAATGCGGGCAGGGAACTTTTCTTTTTTTGCGTAGCGAAAGCCTAAAAAAAAGTCAGACTTTTTCGCCGCTTTTTGCGCGCCACCGCTTATAAAATCTTGCGCCTACAAACAGTGCTGCGCCGAGTGCGACCAATGCCAATAAGCCGTAAAACATATCGAGCGTGTCTTTGAGAACTGCCAAAAGGACGATGCCAAACAAAAAAATCGTCGGTAGTTCATTGAACAAGCGAAACTGAAACGATGTGAACGGTCGCTCGCCGTTTTCGAGTCGCTTGATGATGCTTTTGCAGTAAAAATGATAGCCGACGAGGGCAATCAAAAATAAAATTTTGGCTTGCATCCAACACATTTCCAAAAAAGTAGGATTGTTGACGAGCATCGCCACGCCGCAGCCGACCGTAAAAATCATAGCTGGGTGCGTGATAATGCGGAACAATCGCCACTCCATGTAGCTGTACTGGCGGCACAAGATGTCTTGCTCTGGCTGCGGCTTATCGAAGGCTTCGACGTGATAGACGAAAAGCCGCACCAAATAAAAAAGCCCCGCAAACCACGCCACCATTCCAATCAAATGCAAGGCTTTCAAATAAATATGCAACATAAAATCCTTAAGTTTTATCTTAAAATAACCATTTTCCCGAACCCATTTTCAAAGAATTTGTCGGCTTCATTTTTACGATTTTCGTAGGCAGAGCCGTCTTTTTTGCGCGCCACGATGCGGTACAAATATACGCCGTTGGCGAGTTTGTCACCAAATTCGTCCGTGCCATTCCATGCGTATTCGGTGCGGTGCGTGCCGACTTTGAGGGCGCCGATTTCGTCTTGCGTAATTTCG
>JAYWGG010000165.1:0-5930 GCA_043778415.1 Saprospiraceae bacterium | reverse complement strand
AAATGTTTTCTGAAATGCTTATAGATGTTCGTGCCGTTGTAATTTTTAGAGGATAAAATATGCAAGATGTAACAGATATAATTAATAGCGAAACGCCTATTTCAACTATCATTTTTGATGGCACTTTTGATTTTAGAATATTCGTGGATAAGCGCAAAACGCGAGAAACTATCTCTAAAAAAATTGAAATCACGAATTGTATATTCCAATCCGTAGAGCTTTACGGAGGACTTATGTTCGAGAAACCATTGATATTTGAAAATTGCATTATTTTAGGAACATTTACCGTAAGTAGTTTTTTTAGAGAAAATCTTGTCATTAAAAATTGTATATTTTTAGATGCAGTTAGTTTTGATTCGTCGGGATTTTTTAATTTTTTGGTCTTTGACAATAATTTCTGTAAGGAAAAGCTGCATTTCAACGATTGCAACTTTTATGGACAGACACACATAGAAAATAATATACTACGAAAAGGTACAGATGTATTTGATTATGACGGTAAGCCCGATGAAAATACATTTCACAATATTCCGTTTATTAAAAATAATATTGGGCTACAAAAAAGGATTACTGAAATATTATAAGCGACTGATGCCTTTAAATTGGTGATGCGTCGGTAAAATCAAAGAACTTTTTGTTTGACAAATAATGAATCTACAAAATTTTATCGCAGGTAAAAATTTATCAACAACGGATTTTTGTGATATTAATGTTACTGATTATTGGCAACCCATAGTGATATGTAATTCTATTTTCGGGACATTAAATTTGTCCCAAATGACGTATAAATCGGATCTACTTATTGAAAATACTATTTTTAAGGATGCTTTCTATTTTGTCAGTTGTTTTCCTGAAAAACCGGTAATTATAAGAAATTGTATTTTTGAGGGGGCATTTATTTGTGAATTTACTGCTTTTATTAATAATTTTACTTTCATCGAAAATATCTGCCTTAATGATTTTCATTTCAACGATTGCAACTTTTATGGACAGACACACATAGAAAATAATATACTACGAAAAGGTACAGATATATTTGATTACGATGGTCAGCCCGATGAAAATACATTTCACAATATTCCGTTTATTGAAAATAATATTGGGCTGCAAAAAAGGAATACTGGAATATTATAGGGGACTGATGTTTCTAAGTTGGCGGTAACTTTGGTTCAGTCAACGAAGTAAATATTTTATAAGTATTTAAAAAAGATTATTTAGGAGGACAAAATATTACAACTTACTGATTAGCAGTTACTTATACAGCTAAATACTGAAAACTACTTTATATATTCAATCTTTTAACTTTTGAAAATGAGAAAAGCAATTTTGCAAAAAAATTATATTAATTTATCAACTATGAAAGCTGTGCAAATTGGAATGGCTCTGGCGGTGCTTGGAGTCGTCGGTTTTGCTCGCCCGTCGGCGGCGCAAACATTGGGTGAAGGAATTGCGCAAATGGAAAAGGAAAACTACAGCGCGGCGCGGCAAATTTTTAGGAAATTGATACAAACCAATCCTACCGATGCCGACGCTCATTACTACTTGGGCGAATCTTTTTACGAAAACGAAAATCTTGATTCTGCTCGTTATTTTTACAATAAAGGAATTGAAGTAAATTCGCGCGGACCGCTCAACTATGCGGGACTCGGTAAGTTGGCTTTGGACGCAAAAAATACCAAAGATGCCAATAAGAATTTGGATAGAGCGTTGAGTTTGGGCAAAAAAAGCGGTCGCGCTTTTCTCGAAGTCGGTCGAGCTTACTTACTTTCCGACAACAAAGACGTGGACAAAGCGATAGAAACGCTGACACTTGGCACAGGTGTAGAGCCTAAAAATGCCGACCTTTTTTCGGCACTCGGAGATGCCTACCGCGAGAAAGGCGATGCAGGAAAAGCAGTCACAAATTACGATTTTGCGACGGATAAGGACAAAAAAAATCCAAAGAATTTTACCAAAAAAGCAAAAATTTGGTCGCGCGCAAAAGTGTATGACCAAGCTGTGCTGTCGTTGGAAGAGTGTATAAAAATTGACCCAACTTTTGCGCCCGCTTACAAGGACATGATTGAGGTCTATGTTGCCCAAAATCAATACACCAAAGCCTTGCCGTACTTAAAAAAATATACGGAGCTGTCTGGAAAAGACATCGAAGCCCGCGAAAGATTGGTAAAAGTATTGTGTTATTATGCCAAAGATTACGACGCAGCGATTGCGGAAGCTCAAAATGTCCTGTCACAAGACACGGGTAGATACACGATGCACCGTTGGTTGGGAATGTCGCAAACCGAGAAAGGCGACTACCCGAAAGGCTACGATTCGTGGATAAAATTTTTCCAAGTCGTGGGGGATAGAAAAGTGTATTCATCTGATTATGAGTACTTTGCAAAGTCAGCTGCCAAAAATAACCAGCGCGATGTGGCTATTAATTCCTACAAAAAATTGTTAGAATTGGACAGCACTCGCACCGATGTTTATGATTTTGTGGCTACCTCTTATCGGGACGCAAAAGACTATCCGAAAGTCATAGAAGCCTACAACACCAAGCTCACAAAGGTGAAACCGAGTGCCAATGATTACTATTATTTGGGACAAGCGCACTACACGCTGAAAAATTATCCTGCGGCGGACTCTGCGTTCACGAAGTATGTCGAGCTTTACCCCAACGTAGTCGGATATGTGTATAAAGTGCGGATAGCCAACGTGTTAGACCCCGAAGCAACTGCCAATCTTGCCAAACCTTTTCAGGAAAAAGTGATAGAGTATGGCGAAAAAGATATGGACAAAAATAAAAAATATCTTTCCGATGCCTATAATTACTTGGGCTATTACTATCTCCGTACTACCGACCCCGTGAAGGCGCGCGAGTATTTTCAGAAAACTTTGGCGATAGATGCAGCCAATGCCAATGCCGCAGAAGGCTTGAGTAGTATTAAATAATATTGTCACAAAAATTCATTTTATTACAAAAAAACGCCACTTTTTTATAAAAAAGTGGCGTTTTTTGTGACAGCTGCTAATTTGACTTCGTAAAATTATTTTAAATCCTTCAAAACAAACTCAAATTGATACTCGGCGGCACTACGCCGAGATGAATATACGTTTTTTCGGTCGCTTCGCGTCCGCGCGCCGTGCGTTGGAGATAGCCTTCCATTATCAAAAACGGCTCGTGGACTTCTTCAATCGTTCCAGCTTCCTCGCCCACAGCAGTCGCTATGGTGCTGATGCCGACGGGTCCGCCCTTGAATTTGTGGACTATCGTAGAAAGTATGCGGTTGTCCATTTCGTCCAAGCCGCTTTCGTCCACATTGAGAGCCGCCAAGCCGTATTTTGCAATCTCTACGCCAATCGTTCCGTCGCCTTTTATTTGTGCAAAATCACGCACTCGGCGGAGCAGAGCGTTGGCGATTCGGGGAGTACCGCGACTTCTGCGCGCGATTTCTGCTGCGCCCTCGTCACTCAAAGGAAGGTTTAGGATACTCGCCGAGCGGTGCAAAATCTTGATGAGCGTAGGCACGTCGTAGTAGTCGAGCAGGCAAGTAATACCGAACCGTGCGCGCATCGGAGCGGTCAAAAGCCCCATTCTGGTCGTAGCCCCGACGAGTGTAAAAGGGTTGAGCGTCAGTTGGATGCTGCGCGCGTTGGGTCCCGAATCAATCATAATATCAATCCGATAATCCTCCATCGCGGAGTAAAGATATTCTTCGACAACGGTGTTGAGGCGGTGTATTTCGTCAATAAACAGGACATCTCCTGCGTCAAGATTGGTCAATAAACCTGCCAAATCGCCGGGTTTTTCGAGGACTGGACCAGAAGTAAGTTTCATATTTGCACCCATTTCGTTGGAGATAATGTGCGAAAGCGTGGTTTTTCCGAGTCCGGGCGGACCATGCAGCAGCACATGGTCGAGAGCTTCGCTGCGTTGTTTGGCGGCGGCGATGAAGATTTGAAGATTTTCGACGATTTTCGGTTGCCCACTGAAGTCGCTGAGTTCGAGCGGTCGAAGCGCGCGCTCAATCACTTTGTCGTCGGTGTTGAAATTCGTCCCCGAAGGGTCAATATTTGGATTCAATTTTATAAGTAGCTAAATGATTGTCAATTTTGATAAGGTTTGCTTACGTTGCAAAGTAATTTATTCGTCGCTGATTCAGATTCAAATTTAGGCATTTTTTGGGGATATTTTATATTCATTTCCAACCTCGAAGCAACTATGTGTTGCGCAAAATGATTTTTAGTAGAAAAAAACAAACAGCAATTTAGTTCAAAAAGTAATAATCTCACAACAATGGACTAAATTTGCATTTTCCAAAAAAAATTATTCTGCAAATTTAATATATACACGCAAGATGAAGATGTTTTTTGTTTTTATTGTAACGATTTTTTGTTTTTTCCCACTCGCGCTGAATGCACAACAGTACAAAGAAAGTGCGTCGGGAGAGGCTATCATTGCTTATCCAGACGGTACTTGGCGTGTTTTTGATGCGGGCAGTGCAGAAGATATTGCGCTAAAAAACAGCAGTTTGAATCCCGATGTTGCGGCTGCACCAACAGCTACGGACTCCGAAAGTATAAAATCCGTAGCCGTCGAGCAGCTGCAAAAAGCTGCGGACAGCGAAAAGTCAGCTTCTGCGGATTACGAAAAAGAATCCGAAAATTTTCTTATTGCAGACAACAACTTGAAAGCTGCGAAAGCCGAAAAAGCCAATAAAAATGAACTTAAATCTTTGGATAATATCTTTCAAGAGCAAAAAAGAAAGCTAAAAATAACGCAAAAAAAACGCGATGAAGCCATTGCTTTGCGAAAAGACATAGAAAAAATCGTCTTGCTTCCAGCCGAAAAGCAAAAACAAGGCTTGGCAAAGTTAGGACTTTACAAGGAAATAAAAAAAGAATCCAAAAAAGACGTAGCCGAAAAAGCAAAGCCCAAAAACGAGGAAAAAGATAAAAAAGAACTGCCTCAAAAAACAACTGCGTCCAAAAATACGACCGCTCCGGCTCCGTCGCCCAAAAATGTGACTGCTCCGATTCCGCCGCAAAATTTTAAAATTGCTTTCGACGGCGTAGATGCTTTTACGGGAAAAAATAGAAAAGAAGTTGAAAAAAGTCTGTTTTTTACGCACACCGACGAGGCTCTAAAAACGTATGTGAAAGACAAAGGGCGCGATTACATCGTAGGAGAGGCGTATTTGTCGATGTTCGGCGGCTATAATTATCTAAATATTTACTTCAATATTGCCTCCGACAACACGCAACGACAGTTCGGACTGTTAGAAAAAGGCAGCTCGCTGAATATCAAATTGCTCAACGGCGAAAAAATTCGCTTGCTCAACAACCGTACCGACGGCGGCAACTCCGACCCCAAAAACGGCTGCACGACTTATAAGGGACAGTACCAGATTGACCCCGAAGACGAAAAAGTACTCGCCAAAGAACTCATTGACACCATCGTAGTCGTCTGGACGACTGGCTTCGACGAGTACGAAATCACGGAAACGGACTTTCTTATCAACCAGATTAGAAGTTTGAAAAATAATAAAAAATATTGATTCAATTATGCTCGGATTACAACTTCCTACTGACCCGCGATGGGCAAACTTGGCAGAAAAAAGTTTAGAAGATATTTTGACAGACCATGCTTTTTGCGAGCAAAAAGCCGCCACGACCTGCATTTCCATTATCCAACAATTTCCCGAACACATCGAAATGGTGCGGGAAGTAGCACCCATCGTCACCGAAGAATGGGGACATTTTCGGATGGTGCTGGCGGAGTTGGACAAGCGAAACCTAAAACTTGGCAAGCAACGCCGCGACGAATACGTGAACAACCTAATCGGTTTTCAGAAAAAAGGTGGCTCGCGCGACGATATGTTTTTGGAAAAATTACTCACCAGCGCACTCATAGAAGCTCGCAGTTGTGAGCGTTTTCGGATACTTTC
>JAYWGG010000164.1:0-2150 GCA_043778415.1 Saprospiraceae bacterium | reverse complement strand
CGTTTGCCTTTTGAATTACCTTAAAACTCCAAACAACCAGTAACTTTACAGAAATAATTAACCAAGTTTTCAATTAAAATAAATATACAATGGCATATTCAGAAAAAGTTTTAGAACATTTCAAAACACCCAAAAACGTCGGAACGCTTGACAAAAGCAAAAGAAACGTTGGGACAGGACTCGTCGGCGCGCCCGAATGTGGCGACGTGATGCGCCTCCAAATCGAAGTAGATGAAGCGACCAATACCATCACCGACGCGAAGTTCAAAACCTTCGGCTGCGGCTCGGCAATCGCTTCCTCGTCTTTGGCTACCGAGTGGCTCAAAGGCAAAAGCATCGACCAAGCACTCTCGATTGACAACATGGCAATCGTAGAAGAATTGGCACTGCCGCCCGTAAAAATTCACTGCTCTGTACTGGCTGAAGACGCTATCAAAGCTGCCATCAAAGACTACAGAGCCAAACAAGAAAATTAAAAAAGACTATGGTTTTCGTAGCTGACTCTGCCAAAAATCGGGTAGAAAATATTCGGGAAAAACAGCACCTGACCAACGATTACTTCGTGCGCGTGAGCGTCGTGAGTGGCGGCTGCTCGGGCTTGTCCTATAAGATGGATTTCGACAACCAATCGAAACCCAACGACCAAGTGTTTGAAGACAACGGCGTAAAAGTAGTCACAGACCTCAAAAGTTTTCTCTACCTTTTCAACACCACACTCGAATTTTCGGACGGTTTGGAAGGCAAAGGATTTTATTTCAACAATCCAAACGCCGCCCGCACCTGCGGCTGCGGCGAAAGCTTTTCTGTCTAAAAAATAGACTGTTTTTTTTTAATCCGCTCAAAAAAAACGCTGGCGAAAAATACTTTTCGCCAGCGTTTTTTTTATTTTTTTTCATTCCTAAAATTGCGTCTAAAAAAATCTAAAAAATGCAAGATAAACTTTTTCAACAGCAAATACTGGTAGGCATCACGGACGAACTGCCCGAGCCAAAACCACTCGACCCCAGCGTAAGCCACGCCCCCAAACGCAATATCGAAAACGTGTTGAGCGAAAAAGAACGCATTTTAGCCATTCAAAACGCACTCCGCTACTTTCACCCTCGACATCATGCAGTGTTGGCAGCAGAGTTTGTGCAAGAACTCAACGATTTTGGGCGTATTTATATGTATCGCTTTCGACCCGACTACGAAATGCACGCCCGAAGTATTGACCAATATCCCTGCCAAAGCCGCCAAGCTGCCTCAATCATGTTGATGATTCAGAATAATTTGGATAAAAAAGTCGCCAAACACCCCCACGAACTCATTACTTATGGCGGGAATGGTGCTGTCTTTCAAAATTGGGTGCAATACACCCTCACCATGCAATATTTGTCTAAAATGACAAACAGCCAAACGTTAGTTCTATACTCTGGACACCCAATGGGATTATTTCCATCGCACCCCGACGCGCCGCGCGTGGTCGTCACCAACGGAATGATGATACCGAACCACTCCAAAAAAGACGATTGGAACAAATACAACGCCATGGGCGTAACGCAATACGGACAAATGACGGCGGGTTCGTTCATGTACATCGGTCCGCAAGGCATCGTGCATGGCACCACGATTACGCTGCTCAATGCAGGACGAAAAAAAGGATTGGGCAACGACGATTTGAAGGGTAAAGTGTTCATTACCAGTGGTTTGGGTGGAATGTCGGGCGCGCAAGCCATCGCCGCTATCATCACGGGTTGCGTGGGCGTGATTGCCGAAATAGACGGCGAAATGATAGAACAACGTCTGACGGACGGATATATTCAACGAGAAAACGTATTCCAAAATGTGTCCGAAATTATCGAAAAAATCATTCTTTGCAAAAAAGAGAAAAAAGCCACCGCACTCGTCTTTCACGGCAACATCGTAGAGCTTTGGGAAAAATGCGTGGAACTCCATCTCGACATCGAACTCGGCAGCGACCAAACTTCCTTGCACAATATTGACGACTGCGGCTACGCCCCGATAGGCTATACTTTTGAAGCCGCCAAGCAACTCCTCAACAGCGACAAACCCAAATTTATGGACGAAGTGCGCGCCACGCTGCGCCGCCACGTCGCCGCTATCAACATACTTTCGGAGCGCGGAATGTACTTTTGGGACTACGGAAACGC
>JAYWGG010000163.1:0-5972 GCA_043778415.1 Saprospiraceae bacterium | reverse complement strand
AATGTATCTAAAATAAACTACTCATTTTTTCTGCTCAATTACAACCAATCACTGCGTTATTTTTTCGTTACAACGCCCTGCGTTGTGCCTAAAAAATGCTTTGTTATTGTTTGAATTTATTGGAAAAATTAGAGTACCTTATTTTTTCCTCATTCCTATGAATTTTTGTAAATAAAAAAACCAATTTGATTATGTTCTTATTTCCGAACCCATTAGTGAATGCGGTGGCGGCACTTATTCCGCTTGCCGTAGGTTTTGTGTGGTATCACCCCAAAACTTTTGCGCCCGCTTGGATGGCAGCCTCTGGCACGACGGAGGAAAAGATGCGTGGCTCTAACATGGCGATAATTTTTGCGACGGTCTATTTTTTCTCTTTTATCATGAGTTTTACCATAGATTATTTGGTGATTCACCAGTTGAGCTTATTTTCTATCATGGCAGCCGACAGCAACCATGTGATGGACGCAGGCTCAGAAGCCGCCAAAAACTATGCTTCTATCATGGAAAAATACGGCTCTGACTTCCGTACTTTCAAGCACGGTACGTTTCATGGTGCTATGTGTGGCATCACTTTCGCGCTGCCAGTGCTGGGAATTACTGCTATGTTTGAGCGAAAAAGTGCGAAATATATTTTGATTCACGCTGGCTACTGGGTGGTCAGCATGGCTCTGATGGGCGGCGTGATTTGTGCGTGGACGTAGAGAAAAGTGAATTTTTTGGTGGACGTATCTGATATTTGGTGACGTTTGGCGTTTCTCTTGCTTATGAATGCGTCTAAAATAAACTACTCATTTTTTTGCTCAATTACAACCAATCACTGCGTTATTTTTTCGTTACAACGCCCTGCGTTGCGCCTCAAAAATGCCTTGTTATTGTTTGAATTTATTTGAAAAAAATTGAGTACTTTATTTTTTCTTCATTCCTTAACGAAAAGTTAAAGTTTTGGAAAATACTTGCAATATCAAAATATTTCCTGCAATTTGCGGTTAATATCCTGTTGGGAATGCGTCTAAAATAAATTACCTATTTTTTTCTGCTCAATTACAACCAATTACTGCGTTATTTTTTCGTTACAACGCCCTGCGTTGCGCCTCAAAAATGCCTTGTTATTGATCGAATTGATTGAAAAAAATTGAGTGCTTTATTTTTTCTTCATTCCTGAATATTTTTGAACACATATCCAAAATTTTTTACACCATGATTATCCTTATCATCTTGGCGGTCATTCTCGTATTTTTCGGCATCGAAATGACCCAACAACCAAAAACAAACCAACGCCGATTTTACCCAGTTACTGTACGAAGAAATTAATGAACACTCGAACAATCGGGTCTAATTTTTTCTAAAAAAATCCATCGCCAGTTGGCACAACAAAAAAAGTCAGAAACACTCCATTGAGCGTTTCTGACTTTTTTATTCCTTGCAATACTGGGCTTTTACTGGATTTTCTTATTCGTCGTCTTTCTCCTCTCCTTTTTTGCGCTTGAATTTCCCTGCCTTCCACGCATCAAAAAAATCTTTCCAAGCGATAGGACTGAAAATATTCATCGGCTTGTACTGCCCCATCGAATAATAAGATTGCGACTGCTGGCGCATCAGATAATCGCCGTTTTCGTTGCCGTCGTAAGCCACTTCACGGCGCATTTTTTTGAGTGTCTTGGACGCTAAATTGCGCATCGCAAGCTCGTTCATGCGCTCGTGGACGTTCATCGCCAAAAAATCTATCTTAAAATGCTCGCGGCTGGGCCACGGATAAATCACCGTTTCGGGCAGATTGATTGTGTCTTTGGTCATCAGTTGGATAAACGTGTAGCGGTTGTCGCGGAGCGTATCGGGGATTTTTATTTCTACTTTCCGAAATCCGACGGACGAAAAAACGACCATATCGCCCTTTTCTGCCACAAAAGAATAATATCCCTTCAAGTCGCTGAAAGTACCACGCTTTTTACCTTTGATGTAAATGTCCGCGTAAGGCACGGGCAGCAGCTGCCTATTTTCTTCCGTCAGCACCACGCCCGAGAACTGTACCGCTTTTTCGTTGGCAGTTCCAGTCACTGGCTTTTGTTGCGCCAGCACACAGGTCGGAGTCCAGACGGCGACACCTATATATATGCAGACCCAAAAACATAATTTTATTCTTTTCATTGAAAGTATTTTTTTTGTTGTAAAGGAATGAAGAAAAAATAGATGAGGAATGCGTCTAAAATAAATTACCCACTTTTTCTGCTAAATTCAACCAACCACTGCGTTATTTTTTCGTTACAACGCGCTGCGTTGCGCCTCAAGAATGCCTTGTTTTTGATTGAATTGATTTGAAAAATTTGAGTACTTTATTTTTTCTTCATTCCTAATTTATTTTAGACACATTCCGAATATAAATCCTTGCCGCCCACTTTTGCACACAGCAAAGATATAACGAAATTTGGAAGAAAAATTGATGTGGAAGGACAAAAAATTAACTATTTTTTGTCTTTTTAATGTTTTTTTGAAAAAAATATAATTATTTTTTATTTTTTATTTTATTTTTAAAATCACAATTATTTTTAAATGTCAATAATAAAGTACTGATTATCAATGATTTGAAAAATAATTTTTATTTGTTGGGATAAAAAAAAATTCACAACCCCTAAAAAATGTCCTTGTATGCCCTTGCAGCTTGTCGCATCTTTGTATCGTGAAGTTGATAAAACAACAACACAACGCAGTTAGGCAAAAGAGTCGGCTGGTTTTATTTTGGATATGTTCATGGGATATTTTATCGTAAAAGTTGGAAGTTGCGAGGGATACGCAACTTCCAACTACGATAGCATAAAAGTTAAGTAAATAATAAAGATAAAAATAGGGCTTGCATTTGCGCGGCTCACAAGGTTAGGAACTACCACCAAAGTTCACATCTGATTCGTAATATGTTCATGGGATTATAATTTGTTGAGAAGTCCGCACTGTAAAAAAAGCAGTGCGGCTTTCTTTGAAACAACACTAAATTTGACTCGTTTTTTTTGCTTTCGTATAAATCGTAGTATAGTAGTACTTTCTAAAGACTGGGCGTGACGGGGAAATTAGCTCCCGAAACCGAAAATAGGAAAAGGTTTTCCCAACACTGCCCATTCTTTTTTTTTTACTTTGACAACAAAACAACCTTATTGAAAATTATTTTAGGCTACGAAAAAAAAGTAAAAGTTCACAATATATTCTTTAAAATGTAGTTTTAATAAGATAGAACGCATTTAGGGACAAAACAAAAAAACTCACAACCCCCAAAAAATGTCCTTGCACAGGCAAACAGACAATCCGATATTTGTACTATCAAGTTTAGAAAATGAATAATAGAAAGATATTGTAAATGGTTATTGGTAATATTGGTTATGGTAAATAAAGTAAAAATTCGTCGTTTCAGCAAGTCGCACTAAATTTAGATTGATGACAGTGCGACTTGCCGCAACGAAAGCCACAAAAAAAACACAGAGGACTCAAAGCCTCCACCAAAAAGTTAATATGTTCATGGGATTATAATTTGTTGAAAAGGGCGCATCGAAAGAGATGCGCCCTTTTTTTTATGCAAGGGTTTTTTTTATTGAAGGAAAATAGAAATTCTGTTCTTATTTTTTATCGCTGCCTTTTGGCACATTAAAAAACACAGAACTCAAGATTGGAAGTGTGAAAATAGCTACGGTAAGCAGTGAAAAATAAAAATCTGCCGTTTCGTTTTCGAGCCAGTGGCACAAAAAACTTTCGGCACTGTATTGACAGACGAAGGACAAAATGAGTTTTAGTCCCAGCAAACCGATGACCGCAAACGCCATTTCGTCCAAAAAGGGGAAGCGTTGCATGAGTTGGACAAAATAGCCCGCCACAATCCGCATCGTGATGATACCAATAAAAACGCCAAGACAGACGAGATAAATGTTTTTGGTGAGTGCTACCGCCGCAAAAACATTGTCAATCGAAAACGTCAAATCCATCAGCTCCACCATAATGACCGTTGACCAAAACGTATTCAAACCGAAAATAGACTTTTCGGGAGCTTTGTGTTCTTTGGCTTCATCTTCGACGGGATTTTTGCTATTTGTGACATACTTCTGGGCGAAGAACTGGACAAATAAGAAAAATAAATAGCCGCCTCCGAGCAGTTTCAGCCACGAAATTTTCATCAGCCAGCCTGCCAAAATAAGGCAAGTACCACGAAAAATATAAGCGAAAATAAGTCCGATTCGCAGTGCTTTTTTCCGTTGCGAGTCGGGTAGTTTCATCACCATAGTGGCAAGCACGGCGGCGTTGTCGATGGACAACAAACTTTCGATGAGGATAAGATTCAGCACCACGAGTCCTGCGTGTCGGAGGTCGGCACCGAGATAAGTTTGTAAAAATTCTACCATTTACAGCTGTTTGAGGTGATTATCTGTTGTTGTCGCGCCACTCATAAACCCATTTTGCTTGGATTTGCTCCAGATGTGCTTCGGTGGAGTTTTCTCTCGTTCCCACGAAAGTAGGTATTTCGAGTATCCAATCCAAAAGCTCGGTGAATCGGACGCGGTAAATTTTTCCTTCGTTGAACTCTGCGCCAAAACGCTCATAAAGTTTCATTCCCACATCTTCGTGGTCTGCCCAGTGAATGGGTAAATCTTCTATATTTTTGAAATTCATAGTATTTTAAGAAATAATTAATTAACTAATTTTGTGACATTTTGTGTAGAACGAACAAAAAATGGATAGTTTATTTTAGACGCTTTTACAAGATATATTCAAATAATTTCGCTTCGCCACTGCTGTAGTGCGCAGGAAGTTGAGAAGTATTTGTCAAATGTGACGTGCCTAAAAAAGTAAAACCACACTTTTGATAATGCTCAATCAGTTTCGTATTGTTGCCGATAGTGTCTAATCGGACGAATTTTTTATCGTTTTGCGCAGCATATTCTTTCGCCCAATCCAATATTGCGACCACAAAATTTTGCCCTCTGAACACTGGATTGGTCGCAATCCGATGGATATAAACGGCGGGATCTGCATTTTTTTCTTCCCAAATAAAAGGATCTTCAAAAGTGGTCGCCCACACGCAGGCGATGGTATTTTCGATGACTACTTTCCACTGCCGATGTTCGTGAATTTCGGTTTTTACCAAATTTTCATCAAATTGAGGCCAGATAGTGACATTTTTTGTAGTCTGGTATGCAGATGCTGCGGCATATAGTCTGAATATTTCGTCGAAGTCGGCGAGCGTACTGTTCAGTATTTGCATCTTATTTTCTTTATTGACACCAACAAACATTAAGGAATGAAGAAAAAATAGGTAGTTTATTTTAAATATATTCCTAATGTTCGTGACCGATTATGTCTTTTTGGTCGGGTATCATCACTTCAATCACGGCGTTTTCGTCCAAAATAACGCATTGGCACGCCAAACGAGATTCCAAACGCGGATTGATGGCACGGTCAATGAAGTCTTCTTCTTTCTCGCTGATGTCCTCCAAAAAATTATTTCCTTTTTTGACGTATATGTGACAGGTGCTGCACGCACACACACCACCGCAGTTGTGGTTGAGGTGAATGTCGTGTTCTTCGGTCAGTTCCAAAATCGAAATATCTGCCGCCGATTGCTGCACCGTGACGGGCGCAATGGATTTATTCTCGAAAGTAAAATGTATGGTAGCCATTGTTGAAGGTAAAAAATTAAGCCGCAAAAGTACGACATATAAAACTTCTAAACAAGCGAGTAGCAGATAAGTTGGCTGTAGCGACAAAATATAAGATGCTTTGCGAAGTTTCTTGGCTGAATTTATCTGAAAAATTAGGTATCTTATTTTTTCTTCATTTTTAATAAAACATGTTACGCAAAACATTTTTCTACTAAAATATCGGGCAGCATTTTATTTAATGTGACTGTATTTTCAGACGTGCCTTGTAGAAATTCAAGTTTTTGCAAAAATATCGTCTGGCGAAGCGAAAACTGTTTGAAGTCTGGCGGAGCCGACGAG
>JAYWGG010000162.1:0-24118 GCA_043778415.1 Saprospiraceae bacterium | reverse complement strand
GACTCTTCATAAACCTCAAATTTTTGGTTCATTTCTTTTTTGGTATTTCCGGGAGATAGTATTTCGATGACCAAATCTGGCGCGCCGTCGCAGCCTCTGTCGTCCAATTTTTTTTTGTCACAAATAATACAAATATCGGGCTGCACTACGGTTGTGACTTCTTTTTGGGTCAATTTATCCAATCGTTTGAGCCGCACATCGAAGGGCGCGGCATAGACTTCGCACGGGTTTTGAGCAAAAAAAATTCTTATTTCGTGGTGAAGGTTGCTACTAATTTTTTGATGAATGCGCGAAGGCGCAGCCATTTTAAAAATTTTTCCTCTGATGAGTTCCACATATTCATCGAATTTCCAAGTCAGATAATCTGCGTAAGTATAGCTTCCGTTGGGGTCAAGTTGAGAAAGTGAGGTAATCATGTTTTCAATTTTTTCAACAAAGTTATGGTTTTTTTAGTCAAAAAAATATTTATTGGTAAAAAAAACCGCTTCCAGAATACTCTGAAAACGGTTTTTTTGCTGTACCCGAAGTGGGACTTGAACCCACACATCCTTACGGACACAGGATTTTAAGTCCTGCGTGTCTACCATTTCACCATTCGGGCGAATTTTTTGCTGCCTAAAATGACAAAATCCTGCTAAAAAAAAGGGTTTGAGTGCTTACTAATTTGCGGGTAAAACGCTTTAGCAACACACTCAAACCCCAAAGTTGAGCGGAAAACGAGACTCGAACTCGCGACCCCGACCTTGGCAAGGTCGTGCTCTACCAACTGAGCTATTTCCGCTTTTTGTTTTTAGCGATGCAAAGATACGATTATAATATTTGAACTAACAAACTTTTGGCGCAGTTTTTTTCATAATTTTTTTCCTAAAAGGCAAAGGCTCTGATATTCAGAGGCTTGCGAAGAAAAATTATTCTGCTACTGGCTGGATAGCTTGAAAACTTTCCCAGCGAAGTCGGCTGTGAAGGTTGTAGTTGTTGAGCCGATTGTGATAATAGTACAAAATTCTAAAGTCTTCGCTGACGATGTTATTTTTTTTATCGAATTTGAGAGGCTTTTGCGGGTGATACAGCCCGAGATGGTTGATGCCGTGCGTCATTAGCTCGTGAGGCGTTTGGCGGATTTCTTGCGCTACTTTTAGCTGACCTTTGACTTCCATGTCGAGTAAAATACTCTGCATTTTTTCGATAACGTTTTCAAAAGCGGCGGGCGGAAAGTAATAATCATCGGCGGGGAGTCGGAGGATTTCGTACAAATCGAGTTTTTCGTACTTGTGGAGTAGCAAGCGAAAAGCCGCAAAAGCCACAACGTGGCTGCTCAAAACGATGTTTTCTACCTGAAACCGCTTTACGATTTTTTCCGCCAACTGAATGGTGTATTCGGATTCTTTTTGTGGGTCTGCTTTTACCGTTGTGTTGCTTCTAAAATAGTCGGCGATGTCTAATTTATTTCCGAATTGGTCGCTGCTGTTACCGTCGGTATCCACGAAATTGCCCATAACGTCCATCGGTTTGCCAAAGGAAAGCAAGATTTCAGAACTTTGAGAAAAAAATTGCCACGCGAATTTTGCGATTTTTCGGAGGCTGTAAAATTCGTCTTTCTGTCGTACGTAGTTTTCTTTTCCTGTGATTTTGAGGTGTTGCTCCACCAAGTATTTTGCTTCCAGCACAAAGTGGTAACTCATGACCAAAGGGACGACAAATATTTTATCCGATTTTCCTTTTTCGCAGTTGGCACGTTGAGCTTCTACGGCAGTTCCCAAAAGTCCGAGTTTTAGTTTTCGTTCTAATTCGCCAGAACGCGAGCGAGTGCCGCCCGGAAAAAACAAGCTGTGAGTGCCGCGCTGGATAGAAAGATTGGACATTGCTTTGAGAGTTTCGAGATAAATATCATTTTTTTTGCGTCTATCCACTCGATATGCGCCGAGCCGATTCATAAAATAGGCAGGAATGCCCGCATTGTAGAGGTTCAATCCCGCGCCATAAGAAAAAGAAGGCAAGCCGACCATCGCGTCCATTGCGTAGCCGACCAAAATGGAATCTAAATTGCTGAAATGCGTCGGCACGACGACGACCGTTCCTTTTTGGGATAGAGTGCGGATAGCTTCTACCTCGCCCATCACTTTGAGGCTGTCTTGGAGGTGGTATTTTTTGCCCCAAAGCCGTTGCCAATTTCGGCTGGCGGCAACGTTGAGCAGTCGGCTGAAAAAGAAAGTCAGAAATTTTCGGGCGAAGAGGAAGGTAGAAATGCGAAAATTTCCAACAATTTCGTCTGAATATCGTGCTACAATCCGCCGAGTCAAGTTGGTGTAAGAATTTCTTAATTCGGCGTGGTTGGGAGTTTCGAGCGGCGCACCGAAAAGTTTAGAGCTGATTTTTTTCCAAAAAGCGCGGTCGTCTGGCGGATCTACTTTCCACGGTTCTTCTTTGATGCGGATTCGCTCCGTATATAAGGCGGCGGCAATTTTGTTTTGCACATCGTCGTTGCTGGCGTTTTTTAGGATTTTTTCGAGCGTAAAATTATTGATTTCTTCCAAAAAATCTGCGCGGTCTTCGCTCAGTTTGTAGATGGGCCACTGCTCCAAGTCTGGAAAAACAGGCGGATAAAGATGATAATTGTTTGTTGCCATGTACAAAATATTCGGTTTGGGCGAGCTACCAAAATGCAAAAATTAAGGCTTTGCACTTTACGAAACCTCGCTTTGGTTGCGCTACACAAAGATAAGAAAAAAAGTGGCGCAAAGTAGATAAACCGATAATTTTTAGACAGAGTCGGAGGTGCAAATTTATTATTTTACACCTCCGACCGATTATTTTTTTACAGACCGCAGCATTAAAACTGACCCAACAGCTTCTTTTTCATTGTTTCAAATTCACTTTCAGAGATAACGCCCGACGCTTTTAACTCGGCTAACTCTTTGATTTTTGTTATGATATCCGACTGACTTCCAGAAGCGGCAGCCGACACGCCTTCATCTGTTTTTTTGCTCGCATCTTCTTTTTTTATCTCCTCTGCCACGGCTTTTCCTTTTTCAAATTTTTCGTTGTAGTAATTTTTGAAACGCTCCGTGTCGAAGTCTAAAAATGTGCCGCCCGTTTCAAAATGTTTTTTGAAAACTTCGCCTATCGCATAGGTCGCCGCACCCGAAAATACAGACATCGCTATTCCTCCGACCAATGAACCGATGCCCGGAATCAACTTAATGGCGACCCTCGCGCCGACTCGTGCCAAACTCGAACCCGTCAAGGAACTCACAATCGCCTTGCCTTGGGTTTCCTTGAAATCTATGTCATAAATCCTCGCCAACTGGCGAATCATATCCAACTGAACTGCCGTGACAGCAAAAATATCTGCCACAGGGACTGGAATAAATCCCGCTCCCATTGCGATTCCGACGTGCATCTTGATGGTTGAATCCGCTTTTTCTACCCGACTTTTTGTGTTCATAATTAATTTTAGAATATTGATTTTTGAAAGCATTGTGAAATAATTTTATTTTTGATACAACAATATTGCATCTTTTTCTAATCTTTGTCAAGTGAATTTCGACAATCTGATGCAAATTAACGATAAAATAAATAATATGCGATAAATACAATATTTCATCAAAGAATATTTTTAACTTTGAGAACTAAATCAACCATTATGAAACTTCTAATTTTTACTTTTATCGCCCTCTCAATGCCATTTTTAGTTTGTTCACAAAATGGAATTTCAACCGTCGCGGGAGCCAGAGGTGCAGGAATGGCGAATGCGTCTGTTGCGTTTACGGACATTCACAGTATTTTTAGCAACCAAGCAGGCTTGGCTTACTTGTCGCAATTTGCGGCTGTGGCTATGGGAGAGCAAAGATTCTTAACGAATATAAAATCAATGGAAGCCGGAGTTGCCCTTCCAACAAATTCGGGAACGCTCGGACTGACGGTACAATATTTCGGAAATTCTGGATATTCAGAAAAAAAAGTTGGACTGGCGTACGGGCGAAAACTCACAGAATCTTTGAGTCTCGGCGCGCAAATAGATTACCTGCAAACGACCATTCCCGAATATGCTAATAATAATGCTTTTTCTTTCGAGTTGGGACTTCACTCGTCCGTGACCTCCAATTTTCGAGTGGCGGCTCATGTTTCGCACCCGATTCAGATAAAACTTTCCGAAACAGAGAATTTGCCAACCTTGCTGAAAGTGGGTTGCGCTTATTTGCCGAGCAAAAATATCACATTGAACGCAGAGGTCGAAAAGGATATTGACAGAAAATTGGCTTTAAAAACTGGTTTCGAGTACGGATTTTCGGAGCTACTTTTCGTCCGCGCTGGTGTTCGTACCGAGCCTGTGCAGTTGAGTTTTGGAGTTGGAGTGAAGACGAAAGGCGGTCTGACAGCTGATTTTGCGGCTTCATACCATCCTATTTTGGGCATTACTCCGTCGGTCGGCATTGTGTATTCCAAAACTAAAAATTAGCATTTTACGATGAATATACTTATTTGCTCCGCTACGATTTTTGAAGTAGCACCGTTCAGAAAATATTTAGAAAATAATTTTCAAAATGTTGATAATCAGTTGTTTAAAAATAACAAATTAAATATATATCTTTCGATTACTGGGATAGGAATGACGCTTACAGCATATAATTTGGGCAAATTTTTGTCAAAATATAAAATAGATGTTGCGATAAATGTTGGAATAGCGGGTGCTATTGACCAAAATTTTAAGATTGGTGACATGGTAAATGTAGTATCCGAAGAGTTTGGAGATGTGGGCGTAGAAAATTTAGACGGCAGTTTCTCAAGTATGCACGAGTTGGATTTGATACCAAAAAATGAATTTCCTTTCCGAAATGGAAAATTAGAAAATCCCGATAAGGATTTTTCATCGTTTTTACCAAAAGCTAAAGGATTGACTATCAACAAAGTACACGGACAAAGTTCGTCCATCGCTGCTTTGCGGCACCGAACAGATGCACAGATAGAAACGATGGAGGGCGCAGCATTTTTTTATGTATGTATGGTTGAAAAAATTTCTTTTTTGCAAATACGAGCCATTTCAAATTTTGTAGAACCCCGCAATCGTGACAATTGGAATATTCCGTTGGCTATCACGAATCTGAACCAGATTTTGGAGGAGCTTATCGAAACTTTCGGCACTTAATCGCGGCATTGCAGCCGTTCAAAACGAGCCAGCGCAATGACGGTAGAATAACTTTTTAGCCCTTCTTTTATGCCCTGACTTTTCAAAAAAGTATCATAAGTAAAGTCCCGAACTTCGGGAAACCAATCTTTATAACCTATCATTTTGGCATTGATTTCGTCCAAATCTACAATAATTTCAGGCGGTAGTTTTTTTCTAAATGCGCGATATTTTTCGGGTTCGTAAGACTTATATTGAGCGGCTACTTCTCTATAATAATTTAGGGCTGTAGAATATCTAATGTATTGATTATCAGAGTTTTTGGTAGCTGCATAGGCTAAAAAATTGCAATCTCCTTCATTTGTAAAACCCAAGCCGTGCGCGATTTCGTGCGCCAAAGTATAGGGAATTTGGAGCGGATGCAGCCCACCATCAATGTTACATTCGCCCGTAAACGGAAAATAAATTCCACTGGTGCTAAAATGCAAAAGTATTCCTTTGGGCGACAATATACGGACGGGTGGATTTCCGCCGTCGTACAAGCCCCAAGTTATCATTTTTTGCTTCACGTCGCGCTTGATAAATTCTACATAATTATCTGGCATTGTGACATAGTTTGTAATAGATAATTTTGAATGAACGACTTGGTTTTTTGCAAAATCAAGCTCATCGGAAAGTTCTGATATGCTCAATGGCAAATTTTCTAAACCAATACTTTGGGCAAGCGGAAGCCTTAAATAATTAAAACCCCAAAGAATTAGAAAGAAAAATACCAATCCACAAAGCAAATTTAGGAGAGATAAACTGGCTTGTAAAATACTATTTCTTGAGAAAGTAAATTTTTTTATTTTTCTAATAAATTTGAAATAAACTAAAAAAATAATTAATACGTAAGCTACTGAAAATGAGGTTATTGAGCCTAATTTGTCAAAAAAATACCTTATCCAAACGAAAATACCACGAGAATAATACTCTTCTACCGCATCTGGATAATTTTTTAGTATTTGTCTGATAATCAACGTATTAACACACAAAATAACCCAAAACCATTTTTTCATTCTACCAGAAATTTTTTGCTTAAAGTTGTGTTTGCTTTCGTCATAAAAACTTCATATTTGCCTTTCTGAATAAAATAGTTACCCGATTTTGATTTTGAAAAATTTATTTTTTTTTCCTTCTCTGTGTTAGACGAAGACAAATAATCCTCATACTTTTTTAATTTTTCTGGCGAAAAAGTCAAATTATATTCTACATAATTTATCCCTTTTGTGACAATTTTTTGAAAAGTCTGTAGAATCATTCCTTTTTCGGTTTTAATTTTTAGTTCTACGATACCATTTTCTTTACAAAAAATCGGAAATTTTATGATTGGGTCTTTTGCAATTTCCCAAGAATAGTCGCTGTTTCCCCAATTTTCATCGAAGCTAACAAGCTGAATATCAAACAAATATAAATCAGAATTTAAAATTTCGGGGTTCAGCTTTTGTATTTCAGCGACGCTCGCAACATACACGGAACGACCATGCGTACCGACTATAATATCGCTGGCTTTCCGATGAATTACCAAATCATGCACGGCAACCGCAGGTAAATTATTGTTCATAGCCATAAAATTTTCTCCCTTATCTACCGAAATATACAAACCGTTGTCAGTTCCGACATACAAAATATCGGAATTTTTAGGGTCTTCTTTTACCACATTGATAGGCTCCATCGGCAAATTTGTTCCAATCGCCTTCCAAGTTTCCCCAAAATTTTCAGAATAATACAAATATGGTTTAAAATTATCATTTCGATAAGCGTTCAAAGCGCAATAAACTCGACCCAATTCGTGCGTACTCGCCTGAATACGAGTAGCCCAAAGATTTTTTGGCAGATTATTTTGGATAAAATTCCAATTATTTCCGCCGTCTTTGGTGACCGCCAGATTTCCGTCGTCTGTACCAACATATATGAGTCCAAATTTCTTTTCAGATTCTGAAATAGTTGTGACAGTGCCAAAAGGAATATTTCCTTTTTTTCCACCCTTCGTTAAGTCTTCAGAAATGGATTCCCAATCATCTCCTTGATTAAAACTTCTAAAAAGTTTATTGGCTCCAAAATATAAAATATTAGAATTGTGTGACGATAATAAAATGGGTGTTTGCCAATTAAAACGAAGCGGTCGCTCACCCAAGTTGTGCTTTGGCATGATATTTTTCCGTGTTCCATCTTTCAGATTTATCCTCGAATAATAACCAAATTGAGAACCAGTATAAATTATTTGGTTATCTTTTGGGTCAATTTGCACCTGCATTCCATCTCCACCAGACAGAAACTGGTACGGATATTTGCCGATAGATTGCCAGCCCAACGATGGAGAATAAGTGCTCGGACCTTTCCAAACTCCGTTGTCTTGAAGTCCCCCATAAATATTGTAAGGTTCAGCATTATCGACGTTCACAGCGTAAAATTGACCAGTCGGAGGCGAATTGCAGCGCAACCAACTTTCTCCTTCGTCATAGCTGATATTGATGCCGCCATCACTGCCATTGATAAGATGTTTTTCATTTTTAGGGTTTATCCACAATGCGTGGTGGTCGCCGTGGATATTTTCAGAATTAGTATTGATAAAAGTTTTTCCTCCATCTGAACTTTTCAAAAGGGGAACGGCGGAAATATATATTTTTTTTGGATTTTGTGACGAAATTCTAATTTGTGCAAAATAGTAACCGTAAGAGTAGTAAGTATCATCTAAAAATTGCTCGTTGCATTTTTTCCAAGAAGCTCCGTCGTCTAAACTGCGCCAAATTTCCGCCCCAATAACCTCTGTGTCAAATAATTGAGCATTGGCATCTTCCAAATAATCCGCCAATGCAGAAGGCTTTATTTTATCCAATTTGACCAACTCAAAAATGGTATCAGCAGTATATTTTTTAGGAAAATTATTGACTTTTAAAAAACTAATAATTTTGTTTTTTTCTAATTTTAAAAAATCTTCTTTTGTAATTTTACGAAATTCATTTTTGTCTAAATTATCTATTTTCTTATCTTTTGTATCTTTTGGTCGATGATTTTGATTGTCGTGAACAGCACAAATTATTGTTTTTCCGTCTATTACAACTCTTTGCAGACCAATTCTACCCGTTCCATTACCTGTCGGAAATCCGCTATCAGAGGTAGTTATTAAAGCCCAATTTTCGCCACCGTCTGTACTTTTCCAAATACCTGTTTCGATACCAGCACCCGAAAAATTCCATGCAGAACGTTCCCGTTGCCATGAAGAAGCGTATAAAATGTTGCTGTTGAGTGGATCTATTATTAAATCTATTGCTCCACAAGAATCACTTACGAATAAAGTTTTTTTCCAATTTTTACCGCCGTCACTTGTTTTATAGATTCCACGTTCAGAATTGTGCGAGTACAAGTGACCCAATGCAGCTACCCACAGTGTATTTGTATCCGCTGGGTGCAAGATAATTCTTCCTATATGTTGGGTTTCTTCCAATCCCTTGTGTTGCCAACTTTTTCCTCCATCTGAACTTTTATATACCCCTACACCAGAATAGGAGGAGCGACTCGAATTATTTTCGCCCGTGCCAATCCAAATTATATTTTGTTTCCAATTTACAGCAATATCGCCTATGGTCATCGCCAATTCATGGTCAAAGATGGATTTAAAAGTAGTTCCATTATTTTCAGTTTTCCACAATCCCCCCGATGCGTAAGCCGCCAAAAAGTGCGTTGGGTCAGTTTCATCTACGTCCAAATCTACTACTCGTCCGCCCATGATAGTCGGTCCGACAGAACGAAAAGGTACATTATTGACCACCGAATTATTTTGAAGTTTCTGCCGCTGCCCCAATCCGTCCATTCTTGCCGCGGCAGGCGTAGGATTTATTATTTCGCTGGTTTGAGCATTTATTTTTACGATATTTATTAAAATAAATACCAAAATTGTGACAAAATATTTCATTATTTAAGTAAATTTTATTGTTTATTGGTAAAGATATTAAAATTTAGTGTTAATATTGTGCGGAAAGACGTAATAAAATCCACTGCAATAGAATCAATTTTAACAAAAAATCGTCTAAAATGCTCACAACCAGTACGCAACTCCGTGTAAGATACGGCGAAACTGACCCTATGGGCTACCTATATTATGGCAACTACGCGCAATTTTTTGAGGTCGGTAGAGTCGAAATGATACGAAGTTTGGGCTTAAGTTATAAAGAAATGGAGGAAGAACATGGTATCTTAATGCCAGTTATGAGCCTACAAATAAGGTATATTCGCCCCGCGCTTTATGACGATTTACTGACTATCGAAACGACTTTACGCAAACTACCTACCGATACAATTACTTTTTTTGTCGAAATTTTTAATGAAAAACGCAAGCTAATTTGTGGCGGGGAAGTAAAACTCTGCTTTATAGACCGAAGCAACAAAAAGCGACTTTTGACACCTAACTATCTGATAGACAGACTTTTAATTCATTTTAGTAATTCTTAATTTTTTTTATGCTTACCGCAATTTCGCCGATAGATGGAAGATACGCCGACAAGACTTCGGATTTTTCGGAATATTTTTCCGAATATGCACTAATAAAATATCGAATTTTCGTCGAAGTAGAATATTTTATTGCGTTAATAAATTTAAAAATTCCACAACTTTGCGACATACCTGAAAATGCAATTTTTGAAATTAGGGGTATTTATCATCAATTTAGTTTGTCAGATGCAAAAGCTATAAAACTGATTGAAAAAACTACCAACCACGATGTAAAAGCGGTAGAATATTTTTTGAAAGAAAAATTTGAATCACTCGGACTCGGCAAGTGGAAAGAGTTGATACATTTTGGTCTTACTTCGCAAGATATTAACAATACCGCAATTCCGTACAGCCTCCGATTGGCTTTGGAGCGAGTTTATTATCCTCAAATTGTGACATTAATCAATGAGATAGAAAAAATGTCACAAAGTTGGAAAAATATACCGTTTTTAGCTCGTACACATGGACAGCCAGCGTCGCCAACAACGCTCGGAAAAGAATTTTTAGTTTTTGTAGAACGATTGAAAAAGCAGGTTCTTATACTACAAAATATTTCTATTGAAGCTAAATTCGGTGGTGCTACTGGCAATTTTAATGCGCACCATGTAACGTATCCAAATTTTGATTGGAAAATTTTTTCTGACGATTTTGTGACAAGTATTTTAGGGCTTACAAGACAGCAAACAACTACCCAAATAGAACATTATGACAATCTCGCAGCTCTTTTTGACGCAGTAAAAAGAATCAATATTATTCTAATCGATTTTTGTAGAGATGTTTGGACTTATGTTATGTTGGATTGTTTTAAACAAAAAACCGTCGCTGGCGAAATAGGCTCGTCCGCAATGCCGCACAAAGTAAATCCGATTGATTTTGAAAATGCAGAGGGAAATCTGGGCATAGGAAATGCAATTTTTTCGCACTTTAGTGACAAGTTACCTATCTCAAGATTGCAGCGAGATTTGACAGATAGTACTGTTTTGCGAAATTTGGGCGTACCGTTCTCTCATACTCTTATTGCACTCAAATCAATCGTAAAAGGTTTGTCCAAGATAGAGTTAAATATGGATAAAATAAATATGGATTTAATTAATAATCAGATGGTTGTAGCTGAAGCTATCCAGTCAATACTGCGAAGAGAAGGCATCGAAAATCCTTACGAATTACTTAAAGAATTGACTCGCGGAAAGGCAAAAGTTGAGCGCAAAGACATTATAAATTTTATCGATAATTTACAGATTAGTGACATCTTAAAACAAGAGCTTTTACAAATTGAGCCACACAATTATATCGGCATATAATTACATTTTTTCAATTTTCAAGACCCAAAATAAATTTCTCCAACTCGTTTTCGTCTGGATTTCCGTTGTAAACTTTAACTATTTTTCCGTCTTTATCTAACACTACATAGTGAGGAAGGCTATTGATGTGGAAAGAAAAACAAAGTTGCTTTACCGAATCAGGAAATAATTGCAGTCCGTCCAATGGGTGATTTTTGAGATACTTTTCCCAAGTTTCTTTTTTATCATCAACAGAAAAATATAAAAATGTGACGTTATTTAATTTCAACTTATTGGCTAAATGTTGAGTGGATTTCATGGATATTAGGCACGGTTCGCACCAAGTCGCCCAAAAATCAATACAAACCACCTTTCCTAAAAAGTCCGTATTGGTGTAAAGTTTGCCCAAATTATCACGCACTAAAAAGCTGGGAGCTTGCTCTCCGTCCAAACTTCGCTTGCTGCTTTGATACAATTCAAGCATCCAATTTTTGTATTTAGGATAGGTACAGGTTTCTAAAAACTTAATCATTCGAGGTGCTACCATGTCACAACCATCTCTTTTAAATTCAAAAGTTAAAGATTTTGCATTCATAAACGCTTGAGCTTCGCCTGTCAAAAGAGAGTTTGCAAAATTAGTTTCAGTTTCAACTTTTTGTTTAGAAATTTGATTGGAATAGTCTAAATATTGTTGAAGAAAAAATGAATAATATTGATTTGGCAACACATTGGCAGCACTGATATTTATTTCGTTGAGGAATTCATAATAAGACTCTGGCAGCTGCATAGGCGATTCCATCTCATGAAAAAGCGGATATTCGTAGGGATAGTTGAGGAGATAAAATCCAAACCAATAAATAATATCTGCTGCTGAATAGTATTTGAAATTGTTTGAAAATTGTTTGTTTGCGGGATATTCTTGCAGGTATTTTTGTTTTATGCGCAAAAGATTGCGCATATAAGTCTTGTAATTTTGGAAATTATATGTTTTTATTTTTTCTTTCATTTCAATATCTGTGACATCAAATTTTCGTTTGAAGTCAAAAATATAGTTGTTATTCACGCTGCCTTTTCCTTCCGCACGGATAGAAGAAAACATATCGCGACCATCGAATTTTAGGTAGATTTCATCTCCCGGCTCTACAAAAAGTTCAATTTTTTTGTCGCCGTACCGAATCTCGCCCAAAGTAGAACAATTTATTTCAAAGGAACTTTCGATTCCGTTGCTTGCATTTGGAACTAATTTGCAGACAGTTTCGGTGTAAAGAGTAGGGTCTTTGAACAAGATTAGTTGTAACCCAAGCCGAGTATCACTTGATATTTCAATCGAAATTTTTGTCTTTTTTAGGTTTTCTGTGACAATCGCCCACTCCAACTCTGGATAACTTTTATTAATCAGTGTAAATATTTTCGCCGAAGGTTTACTATTTGTTACAGCCTGTTTGTTGCCGTACTTGTCAAAAATATTAGTGACAGGTAAGGTTTTGTATTTATTGGAATTTTGAGCGGTAAAAGTGCTTGACTTTCCAGTTTGTAATTTTATATTCGCTTGATTATCAAGGGTATTCTTCCAATTTTCGTAAGCTGCGTTGTACGCTTTCAGAACCGCCAAGTCGTATTTTTTGACCTGATTAGTAGCAAAAAATTCATCTACTATTACCTTCAGAGTAATCGGCGACTCCACATAGGAGCGGCGAATTATGTCTGTTGCAGTTACAAAATTCAATATATTTTCCGAAAATACTCTATCAAAGTCATTTAATTTAGAGATTTTTTCGGGCATAATCTGCTCTGTTTCGGTACGAATCGTGTCTGTTTTTTCAAAAATATTGACTCCGCCTCCAAATATCCAGCCTTCGAGTCCGTTTTTGGTGCGCACTTTATAAAAAATATCCATATAATGTGTGCCGTCAATCGTGTACATTATTCGATTTTCGGTTTTTTGATTTAGATAATCCAAAACCTCATTTTTGACAAATGTAGCTGTGCTAAGTTCATCTTCTGGCTTGTTGCGCAATGTCAAATTATCCATCCAACAAATAATTTTCATCGCAACTCGTTGATTTTCAACGATTAATTTTTCTTTTTGTTGAACTGGACGTTTGACTTGATTTTGATTTGACACAAAATCTGTCGCCTTTCCCCACACCGTCCAGTTGTCCGCAGTTTGGATTTTATAATAACATTCTGTGGGATTTTGAAAATTTAGCTGGGCAGAATCCGAAGAAATAATATTACAATATTTATCTAAAAACGTGACAGGGATAGAATTGAATAAATTACCAATATGCACTTTACTGGGAGTCGGCTCATCATAAATCGGAATAGAGTCAATGGCAACCGAAATCGGCGCGATTTGCTCTAAAAGTCTGTCAACTTGCAGCCTATCTTGCTTGAACCAAGTGACAAATAAGTCCAAAAATTCGACAAAATTCTTATTTTTTAGATAATTTTTTTCGTTATAATTGATTGTTTTCAGAAAATTAAAATAGTCGTCCGGCAATGAAATCGGTACAGCAGAACCCAAAGCAGTCGCATGGTCAGCACGGTATTTTAGAAGATTTTTAGCCCACCAATAGTCAATATTGGCATAGACAAAATAAAGAAATTCGGAAGAAAATTGAGCTTTAGATTTAGGGTCATAATTCTGAAAAAAAGACCACCTCCGCAAATGTATTTCGTCCAAAAAGGTCTTAAATTGAGCAGGTTTTTTTTGAGTCATGTCATACCTTAACGTATTGGTAGTCAGGTATTTAAACGTATAATTATAACTTTTCAAGAACCTATTGTGTTCTGCTCCTTTGCCGCTAAAGACCGCAGTTCCAGACGGGTCATTTCCGTCAAAATTTAGGTTAATATTGTCGTCGAGTTCTAAAAATAATTCAATTTCATCGCCCAAAAAATTTATTACAGCAGAAGTAGATTCTGATATTTGAACATCAAAATTGAAGCGTAAAAATCCATCTGCGTAGGTTTCTTTTACGGTCGGAGGATTAATAAAATCATTAAAAACTGTAAGAGTAATTTTTTCCGCTTTAGGATTTTGAACTTCGCCCGATATTTTTACCCATCTCAAATTATTGGAAGAACTATTTTGCGCAACGGAGTGCGAGATTTTGATACAAATAATTGAAACAATAATAACTATTTTAATCAAAAAAATGAATAAACGTGACATAAATTAAAAAAATAAGTAATCTTAATAAAAAACAAAAATACAAAATTTGAGCGTCCTGACCTTCATAAATAGCCTACCTCAAACCAATTTTTATTTCTTTAATGTGTAATATTTCTTCGCAAACTAAAATATGGTGCGGACAATCAAATAAATAAGCGAATCGATGCCGACACCTATTTTATGGTGAGAATCTGAAAACAACCGCCTGCATCATTATTGGACATTTGTTCGTTGTACTCCGGAATCGGTTGTCCATGCTGACAACTTCGTTCTATCGGAAATGGATAAATCGAAAATTGACGTAAAAATTTAGTTATTATGAATTTCTTTTGCTCATAATTTATTTCCATGTCTAAAACATCTGCGTGTCGATATATTTTTTCTTTTCGGCATCTACTGACAACACCGTCTTTTATTTCCGTTTTCATGTATCCCGACGTGCTATCGGCAGTCAAAACGATGATACTTTTTCGCTCCGACTCCAAATTTCGGACTGCTCCGAAATGTTCGTCCAAATATTGTAACGTTTGCTCATCGTAGTTGAGCATTTCGTCTTTTGAAAGTTTCAAATCGGACAAATTAACAGTCAAATGCGGAGGACAAACAAATTTTGCGCTTGGATTTTCGTGGACTATCGCTATAGAAATACCTTCATTTTTGACGACTTCTGGAAACTTATCTCTCTTTTGTATCGCTATAAGTTTGACCAACACGGTATCGCCTGCATCTTCACAAGTAAATGTCACAAAATCACTCATTTTTGTCCAATCTTTTTCAGGGGCGTTTAATTTTTTTCGGCTTACTTTGAAGTCAAAAGCCGAGCATTTGTCGCAAGTTCCAGCATCAAAAAAACTCGCAGCTATCGTTTTTGTACCCGAAGAATCCAACTTGATTTCATTTTGTTCTCTCAATATTACCATCGGTGGTTTCAAATCTCTTACCGACAAATTCATAACACAAATTATCTTTTTTTCAATAGAATCAGCATAAAAATACTCAATAGGGTAGTCGCCGACCGGAAAATAAGTATAAGATATTGGATATTCTCCTTTGAGGTTCGTCCTTCTCACGCGCTCATTGAGTTCTTTTGGAAATGAAATTTCATATCCACAAAGTGCTGCGGAATCTGTTGCCGCCAACGGAATCGGAAACTTAACGGTCGCATAACAATCTCTTGCATCAAGACCAACAATCATATTTTTTGGGCAAATAAAGCTGTCACGATTTATTGAAATATTTTTAGAAAAATAAAAATTATTTTCTGCTTCCGCCGAAAATAAAGCCATCAAAATCAAAAAATTTAAGATGATTATTTTCATATTTTTTTTAAGTTACTGGATTTTTACTACTCACAACGCCTGAAAGCCCAGAATTATTGCTCCAAAAGAACTTCATTTACGCTCAATAAAATATGTCACAAAAACTAAATATCAAAACTCGCAAACTACCACGAAATGTAGATGATTTTTTGTTTTTTTGGCTCAATTTTTGCTTTCAGAATGGTAGAAAGTGGTAATTTGTGGGAACAAATTGCAATTTTGATTGGATCACTCTTTAACCATGCTTCAGTTACTCGGAGAATACGAATGTAGATTAGATGAGAAAGGTAGGCTCAAACTACCCGCACCGCTCATCAAGCAACTCGCTGACAAGCAGTTGCGCAACTTCGTGTTGAACCGCGGCTTTGAACCCTGCTTAATGCTGTATCCAGAACCAACTTGGCAGCAAATTTCACAAGAAATAAACCAACTCAACCAGTATTCTAAACAAAATCGCGACTTTATTCGCTATTTTTATCGCGGCGCGTCGCCAGTAGAAGCCGACGCTATGGATAGGATTTTGGTCAATAAACGCCTTTTAGAGTATGCCGAGATTCAAAAAGATTTAGTTTTGTTTGCTTATGATACTAAAATTGAGATTTGGGCAAAAGAAAAATACGAAAAATTATTGAATCAAGAGCCGTCCGATTTTTCAGATTTGGCAGAGTTGGTTCTCGGAAAAAAATAAATATAACTATGAATTTAGTCGAAGAATACCATATTCCGGTGCTGTTGGGCGAGTGTGTTGATGCGTTGAGTATTCTTCCCGAAGGTGGGATTTATGTAGATGTTACGTTTGGCGGTGGAGGACATTCGAGGCTGATTGTCAATAAATTATCCCAAAATGGGCGGCTTTTGGGCTTCGACCAAGACCCCGAAGCGCAAAAAAATACGCTTTCTGACCCTCGTTTTACCTTCGTAGAAAGTAATTTTAGAGAGTTGCAAAAATATTTAAGACTCTACGGAATCCGCAAAGTGGACGGTATTTTAGCTGATTTGGGCGTTTCTTCTCACCAGTTAGACGCAGCAGAACGTGGATTTTCGTACCGTTTTGATGCCGATTTGGATATGCGAATGAATACCAAAAGCGGCGATACGGCGGCTGACTTGCTCAACAAACTTTCGGCGGACGAGTTGCAGCAGTTGCTTGGAGAGTTTGGCGAAGTTAGGAACGCAAGAACATTGGCGCAAGCCATCGTAAGCGAGCGGCAGAAACAGAGCATCAAAACAATCCATGATTTTTTGATGATAATAGAACCTAACATCATCGGCAACCGATTTCGCTACCTTTCGCAAGTTTTTCAAGCACTTCGGATTGCTGTGAATGAAGAAATGGAAGCGTTGAAAGCGTTTTTGATGCAAGCACAAGAGTTACTCGCGCCCGGAGGTCGCTTGGTGGTGCTGACTTATCACTCACTGGAGGATAGATTGGTAAAAAATTTTATCAAAAGTTCTACTTTCGATGGCAGTCACATTCAAGACGAATTTGGAAATATTACAAAATATTTTCGTGCCGTAAATAAAAAAGCGATAGAGCCTTCGCAGCAAGAAATAAAACGAAATTCGCGCTCTCGAAGTGCTAAAATGAGAGTCGCAGAAAAAATTTAAGTATCAAAAAATGTCTAAGAAAAAAAAATATTCGGATTATATGCGCTTCGGAAGTCTTGGGGCAGAATGGTTTTTGGATAATCTGACTTTTGTGCTTTTTGTTGCCTTTTTGGTACTTATGTACATCGCAAATGCGCATTACGCCGAAAAAAAAGTTCGTATGATTCAGGTTTTACAAAAAGAAGTCAAAGAGATTCGCTCTACTTACATCGCTCAAAAGTCCGACTTAATGCTCAATAGCAAACTGACGGAAATCGAAAAAGATATGCAGCCTTTTGACCTCAAAATTAGCAACCAGCGACCCCTGAAAGTCATCAATGCAGACCGGTAAATAATTTAAGGCATTATAAGCTACGTCACAAGTTATTTTTTATTTAATATTTTTTAACCAAACAAATGAGTATCAATATCAAAAATGAAATGTTATTTCGTGTCTATCTCGTCTTGGCGGTGGTAGTCGTGGTAGCGTTGCTTATTTTTGGTAAAGCTGTAAAAATTTCTGTTTATGAAGGTGACAAATGGCGTGCAAAAGCAGATAGTTTGTATGTAAAATATTTACCCGTCGAAGCAGATAGAGGTAATATTTTGGCGGAAGATGGTGCTTTATTGGCGACTTCGCTGCCTATTTTTGACCTTCACATGGATATGAAAGCCGACGGAATGCCCGAAGATGTTTTCACTCAAAACGTGGATTCACTTGCCGTTTGCCTCTCCAATTTTTTCAACAGCCGCTACACCGTAGGCGCGTATCGCGAACTTTTGCTGGAGCGAAGAGCCGCCAAAGATCGGTTTTTTCTTATCAAAGAAGATGCGAGTTTGGAAGAGTTGAATCAAATCAAAAAATTTCCTTTGTTCAAATTGGGTCGCTATCGTGGCGGACTTATTGTAGAAAGAAAAAGTCGCCGCGAGCGTCCTTACGAACTTTTGGCGCGCCGAACCATCGGCTACGTCCGCGACAATCTGCAACCGATTGGGTTGGAGGGCTTTTTCGATAATGAACTCTCGGGGCAGGCAGGTCGCCAACTCATGCAGCGTGTCGGACCCGATACTTGGATTCCAGTTAATGACTTGACAGAAATAGAACCCAAAACTGGCGACGATATTAAGACGACGATTGATATAAATTTGCAAGAAATTACACAAGAGGCACTCCTGAAATCACTCAATTTTCACAATGCGGACTTCGGCACAGCAGTCGTGATGGAAGTAAAAACTGGAGCTATCCGAGCCATCTCGAACATTGGGCGTGAGAATGGCGATTGGTCAGAAAATTACAATTATGCGATTGGAATGTCCAGCGAGCCGGGTTCTACGTTCAAGTTAGCTTCTATGATGGCGATTTTGGAGGAAGGCTGTATGAATGTAGAGGATACGATTGACTTGAATGGTGGAAAAACTAAATACTTTGAAGAAGAATTGGTAGATGCCGAAAAACACAATTTGTTTAAAACAACGCTCCGCCATGCTTTCGAGGTTTCGTCGAATGTGGGCATATCGAAAGCAATAGTAAAATGTTTTGGAGAAGGTGACAGGGCAAAAAAATATATTAAGCGACTGCACGATATGAATTTGCATTTGCCCATCGGATTGCAGTTGGACGGAGAGCAAAGTCCTTACATCAAAGATGCCTTCAATAAGGACCAAGCATGGAGCGGGACTACGCTTCCGTGGATGGCGATTGGCTACGAAGTCCAAGAAACTCCGATGAAAATTCTCACGCTTTACAACGCAGTAGCAAATGAAGGCGAAATGATGAAGCCATATTTTGTGTCGGAATTGCAACGTTTTGGAGAAACTAAAAAAGTGTTCAAACCAACCGTTATTTTAAAAAAAGTTGCCTCTGAGCGTACTATCAAAATTGTAAAAACTTTGTTGGAAGGCGTAGTCGAAAATCCCTCTGGCACCGCGCACGGCTTGGCAACAGACAATTACAGATTCGCGGGAAAAACAGGAACTGCACAACTGAATTATCAAAAATTTAAAGATAAAAATAAAGAATTAGGCGGCTATCAAGCGACTTTTGTAGGTTATTTTCCTGCCAAAAACCCTGTGTATTCCTGTATTGTCACCATAGTGAACCCGCGCCAAAATGGATACTACGGAGCGCAAGTTTCAGGAACTGTTTTTCGGGAGATTGCAGACAAATGTGTCGCTGGAAAATTAGAATTTCACGAGCCAGTAACGCTACCGACCGGAAAAATAAAGTATGCTACCGCACAACTTCCAGCTTCTACAGCAGGCAATGGGGGCGATTACAAAAAGATTTTAACCTCTCTAAAATTACCATACAATAATAGAATTAAAGCAGATTGGGCGGCGTTTCGGGCTGAAAATGACTCTATAAAAATTTATGAGAGAACGATAAAAAAAGGAATTATCCCAAATGTAGTCGGAATGGGTTTGCGCGACGCACTTTTTTTGTTAGAAAATAAAGGACTAAAAGTAGAGGTTCGCGGGGTAGGAAAAGTGAGTTCTCAATCCGTTCAGTCTGGCGTAAGTGCAGCAGGACAAAATATAATTTTAATTTTAGATTAATTTATAGTTGTGACAAAAAAATTAACAGATTTATTGCTTTTTACTATTCCAGTTCAAACAGTTGGCACAATCGACTGGGAGATTTCTGGCGTTACCTCGGACTCCCGAAAAGTGACTGAAAGCTGTATTTTTGTTGCAATAAAAGGATTTAGCTCTGACGGACATTCCTACATATCACAGGCGATTGAGGGCGGAGCAAGGGTTGTCGTCTGTGAAAAATTATCTGATGTTGTAGTAGAAAACGTGACATATTTAGTTGTGACAGATTCTGCGGCAGCTTTTGGGCATATTTCGTGTAGTTTTTATGACTTTCCTTCCCAAAAATTACAACTTGTCGGGGTAACGGGAACGAATGGAAAGACCACTACTTGCACTCTATTGTATGATTTATTCACGGAGTTGGGGTATAAATGTGGTCTAATTTCTACGATAGAAAATCGGATATTAAAACAAAAAGTTGTATCTACACATACTACGCCTGACGCAGCTGGTTTAAACTTTTTGCTGAACGAAATGGTAGAGGCGGAATGTAGTTTTGTATTTATGGAAGTTAGTTCGCACGCAATTCATCAACAAAGAATTGCAGGTATTCGATTTGCGGGAGGGATTTTTTCTAATATTTCCCACGACCATTTGGACTATCACAAGACATTTGCAGAATATATTTCGGTAAAGAAAAAGTTTTTTGACGACTTGCCAACTACCGCATTCGCACTTAGTAATATTGATGACAAACGGGGAGAGATAATGCTTCAAAATACGGCTGCCAAAAAATTTACTTACAGCCTGAAGAGAGATGCCAACTTCAAGGCAAAAGTTATCGAAAATAGCCTTGACGGACTTCATTTTGAAATTAATAATTGCGAAATTTATGCTCGATTAATAGGTATTTTTAATATTTATAATTTGACCGCAGCGTTTGCAGCATCACAAATATTGGGTGCTGACAGTTCGGAAACTTTGCGAATATTGAGCAAACTTCAAGCAGCGGAGGGAAGATTTGAGGTAATTTTTAACAGACAAAATACTATTTACGGCATCGTAGATTATGCGCACACTCCAGATGCACTCGAAAATGTGCTGCAAACTATTCGTGAGGTGCAAAAAGGAGGCGGAAATATTATCACAATTATTGGTTGTGGCGGTAATCGTGACAGGGCAAAAAGACCACTTATGGCAAAAATAGCGTCAAATTATAGTCATCAAGTAATCTTTACGTCTGACAATCCACGCAACGAAAACCCCGACGAAATTATTCGCGAAATGGAATCTGGCGTTCCGCTTGACGAAAAATATAAAGTGCTTTCTATCGAAAACCGGCAGCAAGCGATAAAAGTTGCCACAAGATTGGCTCGGCATGGCGATGTCATTTTGGTAGCTGGCAAGGGGCATGAAAAATACCAGATTATAAAAAATCAGGTATTTCCATTCGATGACAAGTTAGTTTTGGAGGAAGAATTTAAGGAAATTTAATGCGAAAATAGCTCAAAATGTTATACTATTTATTTGAATATTTGAATAAAACTTGGCACGTTCCGGGAGCTGGATTGTTTAAGTTTATTACGTTTCGAGCGGGTTCGGCAATAGTTTTGTCGTTAATAATTTCGTTAATTTTCGGTCGCCAAATCATTGCATATCTCAAACGACTCCAAATTGGAGAGTCGGTGCGCGATTTGGGTTTGGTGGGGCAAAAAGAAAAAGAAGGTACGCCAACAATGGGCGGAGTCATCATTATTTTGTCTATCGTGGTGCCGTGTTTATTGTTTGCACGATTGGACAGCATCTATATTCAGATTATGTTATTGGCTACTATTTGGATGGGCGCGATTGGCTTTTTAGATGATTACATCAAAGTTTTTCGTAAAAATAAAGAGGGCTTGAAGGGAAGATTTAAGATTGCTGGGCAGATTGGATTAGGTTTGATAGTTGCAATTACGATGTGGAAAAATCCAAATATTACGATTCGAGTGACACCAGAAGTTGCTGCCGAAAATCACTACGAAGTTATTAAAACTGTTCGGTCTGCCGATAGATTTGGAAAGGTTCGTGACATGGTATATGTCAAAGCTCCGGTTACCAATATTCCATTTTTCAAAGGGAACGAATTGAATTATAAAGTGTTTGTAAATTTTTTGGGCGACAATGCGCAAGGAGCAGTTTGGGGATTTTTTATATTTTTAGTCATCTTTATTGTGACAGCAGTTTCTAATGCTGCAAATCTAACAGATGGGATTGACGGCTTGGCGACGGGTGTTTCAGCCATCATCGGTGCGACGCTTGGGATTCTTGCTTATGTGTCGGGCAATACGTTTTTTGCGGACTATTTGAAGATTTTATACATTCCCGATTCTGCCGAATTGGTAGTTTTTAGTGGTTGTTTTTTGGGTAGCTGTATCGGTTTTTTGTGGTACAATGCCTATCCAGCCAAGATATTTATGGGAGATACGGGCAGTTTGATGCTTGGCGGTATTATTGCGGCGATGGCGATTTTGATTAGAAAGGAACTTTTAATTCCTGTTTTGTGCGGTATTTTTTTGGTTGAAAATCTATCTGTTGTCATTCAGGTTTCGTATTTTAAATACACTCGCAAAAAATATGGCGAGGGAAAAAGAGTTTTCTTGATGTCGCCGCTCCATCATCACTACCAGAAAAAAGGTATGCACGAGTCTAAAATTGTGACACGGTTTTGGATAGTGAGTATCTTGTTGGCGATTTTAGTTTTGATAACTTTAAAAGTGCGATAGTGAAAATGAAACAAAATGAAATCGTCGTATTAGGTGCTGGAGAAAGCGGAGTTGGAGCTGCAATTTTAGCAAAAAAATTAAATTTATCTGTTTTTGTGACAGATAGTGGCAAAATATCTGAACTAAATAAAACCGAACTTAACAGCCACGATATTGAATGGGAAGAAAACGGACACAATAAGGAGCGAATTTTAGACGCAGCATTAGTAGTTAAAAGTCCCGGAGTTCCTGAAAAAATAGATTTAATAAAAAAATTACGAATAAATAATGTCACAATCATTTCGGAAATTGAATTTGCATCAAGATATACAACCGCTAAAATAATTGGTATTACAGGAAGTAACGGAAAAACTACGACTACAATGCTGACCTTTCATTTGCTGAAAGCCGCTAAAATAAACGTAGAAATAGGCGGAAATATTGGCAACAGTTTTGCACGATTGATAGCAAATAATTTGGATAAAAAAAATGAAAAACAACCAATTTATGTTCTCGAAATAAGTAGTTTTCAGTTAGATGATATTCAAAATTTTAGACCAGATATTTCAATTATGCTGAATATCACACCAGACCATTTGGATAGGTACGAGTATGTTTTTGACAATTATGTGCGCGCTAAATTCCTAATTACAAAGAATCAAACAGAAAACGATGTATTTATTGTAAATGAAGAAGATACAGCAATTCAAAATTATATATCTAAAAATACAATTTTAGCAACTAAAAATTTTATTAGAAAGAAAAATATTACTGAAAATAGTGTGAAAGTTGGAAACAATATTTTTAATTTAGAAAAAACGCAGCTCAAAGGTCCACATAACTTTTTCAATGCAGCCTGCGCACTGCAAGCTGCGCTTCTGGTCGGAGCAGATGAGGATTTACTTCAAGAAGGATTAGAAACTTTTCAAACTCCTGAACACCGATTAGAATTTGTGACCTCCATAAATGGTATAGATTTTATAAATGACAGCAAAGCGACCAACGTAGATTCCGTTTTTTGGGCATTGTCAGCGATGAAAAAACCGACTATTTTAATTCTCGGAGGTGTGGACAAAGGCAACGATTATTCACAAATAGAAAGTTTAGTCGGCGAAAAAGTAAAAACAATTGTAGCAATGGGAACGGATAATTCAAAGATTATTAATTTTTTTAACAAAAAAATAACGAATTTTTTCGATACTCAAACGATACAATTAGCACTTGACGCAGCCTTTTCAGTAGCAAATCCGGGTGATGTTATTTTATTATCGCCAGCTTGTGCGAGTTTTGATTTGTTCAAAAACTATGAGGATAGAGGTCAGCAATTCAAACGTCTTGTAAACCAACTTAAAGAAAATTGATATGTCTATTTCTGCAAATATCAAATCGAGCCTTCGTGGTGACAGGGTAATTTGGGCAATAGTAGGAATACTTGCTATTATATCCGTTCTCGTCATTTATAGCTCGACAGGAACTTTGGCGTACCGCCAGAGGGGTGGAAATACGTCTTTCTATCTCGTAAAGCAGCTAATAGTTTTAGGTTTTGGTTTTTTGATGACCTATATTTGTTACCTCCTGCACTACACAAAGTATTCGAGATTAGCCCCGATTTTACTGGCTATTTCTGTGCCTTTACTGTTATATACCTTGTTTTTTGGAGCTGATATCAACTCCGCTAAAAGATGGATTTCAGTTCCCGGATTGGCTATGACGTTCCAGACCTCTGACTTTGCAAAGTTGGCTTTGATTATCTACATAGCGCGAGTTATTTCCTCTAAACAGGAAAAAATAAAGGGTTTTAGGTCAGCTTTTTTACCAAT
>JAYWGG010000161.1:0-5988 GCA_043778415.1 Saprospiraceae bacterium | reverse complement strand
TTTATATCGTAACATTTAATGATAAAAACGAAATTTCAGAAATGGAAACCCAGCGATACATGGATGAAAAGAGAAAAGAAACATGGATTTGTAAAGCCTTAGAATACGAAGAAAAAAATGGGGTTATTATTCCAACCCATGCGGAAGTATTTTGGCGATTGAAAGAAGGTGATTTTAGTTACGCCCGCTTTTTTGTTCAACAAATTGAGTATGATAAACCTGAGAAGTTTCAAGATAAAATCGAAAACTTACTCTCAACTCAATGAATACTAATACATTCAATATCAGACGAATTAGTTAGAAAACTACTTTCGCAGCGTCGGTAGCGAATTAAGAATAAGAATAAACTAACCAATCCGCGTTCCATTTTTTGTGGAATGTGTGACACTCAATAAAACCACTTTGCCGTCTTCTTCAACTGCGCCCAACACCAAAACTTCCGAAAAAAAATTGGCAATCTGTCGAGTCGGAAAGTTGGTTACTGCCATTATTTGCTTCCCAATCAAGTCACTTTTTGTGTAATAATCTGTAATCTGCGCACTTGATTTTTTGAAGCCGATTTTTGCGCCAAAATCTATACACAACTGGTACGCAGGCTTTTTTGCCTTCAGAAAATCTTCCGCCGTCACGATAGTCCCGACGTGGATTTCGACCTTCATAAAATCATCAAAGGTTATCATTTTATAAGTTGTTTGATGTGTAAAGTAATGTTTATCAGCATAATAGCTATCAACAACAAAGCCAAATATCTCAACATAGGACTTTCTAAAATAGAGTTGGAGGCTTCATTTTTCGACTTATTGAGTTTTTTTAGCGCAGCCAAACGATAAATATAGCCGCCCAAAAGCAGCAAAAAAAACTCAAATATTAAACCCAAAATATCCATTAGATTACCAATTTTGACACTTCATTTTCTAATTCTATTTCCTCAAAGTTGCCAGTCTGTTTATTTTTCTTCACGTTTTCGGAGCGAAAATAACGCCCATTCATCACCACATAAACGCCTGCTGGCAGCGTCTGGACGAATGCCAACGCACTTCCAAGATTAAAAAACCCGTCGGACGACATTCCGAAAGCATACGGAATCATCGCCCCAGTGATGACGATGGTTTTTTGCTCCAAATCCTCCATCGAAGACAGGTGCGTAGCGGTTTCGACCATCTTGTCCGTGCCGTGCGTTATCAAAATCCTGCGACTTTGCGACTTCTTACAGTTGTGCGCCACAATATCCAAATCTTCCGCCGTCATCTCCAAACTATCTACCATCATCAGCGTCCGAATATCAATATCTATGCTACACCTTCCGCGCTCAAACATCTCACTAACGTGAGAATTTTTGAAATAAAGTTCGCCCGTCAAGTAATTATATTCTTTATCAAACGTGCCGCCTGTGACAAAAACTTGAATCATATTTTTATAAAATTTTCACAAAAATACGAAAAAAAATACGTAGCAATAAAGAAAATGCGGGTAGTTTATTTCAGACGCATTTCTCATACAAATTTGTCCGCACAGCTCGAGCTGGCAAAAGCGTCAGGTTTCATCTTGAACTCAAAACCCATACCCCGAATGTAGCCCATCGCCTCTTTGAGCGCGGAATTGGACTGAAAATGTGGGTCTGTATTGATGTCAGCGTGGATTTCTAATGCGACTTGGTAGGTTTCAAATACAGGACAAAGCGCGTAAGCTATCTCGATAGATTTAGAAACTTCAATCAACATTCGTTCTTTGATGGACATTTTTTGGGTGGATTGGGAGCGATTGACGTACATAAATCCGCCTCGTCCTATGCGCAAAAACACAATTACGGTCGCAAAGTCCGTCACACCATTTTGCGACTGCGAATCAGTACCGATACAAACTTTAATTTTGTTTCCGAGCGCAGTTTCCTCCCGTATCGTTTTTTCTACGGCTTCCAAAATAGGAAGTTGGATATTCTCTCCGTTCAATTTTCTCCAGCCTATCATATTTTAAATTTTTAAAATGACTTGCAAGATTGCTCTTTCTGAAAATTCCCTTATTATAGATTCAATTAATTAAAAATGTGAGATTTATATTTATACCTTATTCTAAACGAAACATACCGTTTAATTTTTGTTTCGCACCTTATCCTAAATATGCACAAAGTTATCAACACTAAACTCTACTTTTGCACTGTGTAGTTTTCTCATAGTATGTTTAGTTCTCCAACACGACAGATTCCTACCTAATTTTTCTGCAAGTGTTGGAGACTTTTTTCTGAATTTTTTTTGTAAAATCCTGTATAAAAAAAAGCCTGTTGTTCTTTTCAGAACATCAGGCTTTTTGTTTTTTACAGGTTGAAGACTATAAAAAATTACCTGATTACTAATTTTTGCGTCCATATTTTTCCGTTATTTGTCGAAAATGTGACAAAATAAACGCCTGCCGCAAAACGCTCCGCATGAATAAAATAACGACTCTCCCCTACTGGTATTTTTCCTTCAAAGATAGTTTCCACATCTCTTCCCAAAATATCTTTTAAGTTAATTTTTGAATAAGTTTCCACACCCGAACTGACTGGAATACAGGTGATTGAAGACGCAGGATTTGGATAAATATCCAACATTTGTGGAGCTTTTTCTATTTCATTCGCCGCGTTGGGTATCGTAACTTTGAATTTCCAATATCCTTCGGGTGCTGGCATTGGACGCGCAATTTGTTTTCCAGAAGTAGAAACAGCCGTAATATAGTAATAAACACTTGTTCCATTTATTTGTTCAGGAATAGTTCCAGACCAAATATTATTTGTAGCATCGGTGACATTCATTGCTAAAGGCAGATAATTTCCGTTCAGACTTGTTTTGTACCAAATCGTAGCTTCCGAAACACCGCTTTTATGCTTGATGGTCGCATTGACCAAGTAGCCTTGCGGTTTAGAAACTGTCACATCTCGAAGCCTTTGATGAACAATAAGCAGTGGATTTGTGACACCGATTTCTTTCGTTATACAGTGAACTGCGCCAGACTGCGTAATAATTGAGTTACAATTATTGATACCAATAATCTGATAACCGGGCATATTTTCTTGCCAAATCCTTTGAGCAACCGTGTCGTATTTTTGCTCATAAAAAGGAACTAAAATACTTTTATTCACAAAAGACGCATTTGCATACGTCCGATAATCGCCATTGCTATCCGGGAAAGAACCGCCTGCGTCGGGCGGCATCGGGATTCTTACTACACGGTACGGAGTACCGAAAACACTCATTTTTTGGCTCAATACGTACTGTAAATTAGCCTCTATTTGCGGTCCGTCTGCAACGCCATCGGGATATTGACCCACCAAAAGAGTTTCTTCATCAAGCAGTTTCATGTGCATATCTATATGGTGTATCAAGTCGTAAGGCAAAATTTCCATCTTGACGTATCTTGAAATACCCATAAAATTATTCATAATTTCGTCCACTTCTTGCTCTGTTTTTGGCGTAGTGGGAATATTGTCACTGATTCCGTCATTTTCGTCTAAAATAAGATTGGACGCAAACGCCGTTCCCAATCCATCTGTCATATAATTTCCGCCAGTATTTACCAAATCAAAAGGCGCAATCGAATTTTTTATGAATGGAATATTCAGAAAATTTGCTATCTTATTGGGTACTACCGTGTCGTCAGAAGGACGATTTCGATTGTACTTCCAATCCAGCATAACCAATGAATCCACCGAATTTAGATATATTGAGTTAGGACCATAATCACGCACCCATATTCTATCTACATTAGATGTAACGATAGAAATATTGTTTGTATCTACATTTGCATTATTAAGTTCGGTCTGTACAGTCGCAGGGGTAGAAGTCATAATCATCACTCTACATTGGCTTTTTGCCGCCTTGATGATGTCAATTAAATTCTTTTTAATTTCGGTATCGCTTGGCTTCCAACTCACGCAGAATGCCTGCACCTCCTCCCACTCTGCCATAGACCGAATATGGCTACCGACTGGCTGTTGAGCGAAAATATTGAATGTCACAAAACATAAAATAAACGTAAATATTTTTTTCATAAATTTCGATTTTATAATTCTACCTTTTTATTAAGCAAATCCTATAGTTGCTTTTTTTCGTGTCAGACTTTTGCCTAATTCTATCATTTTTAAAGCTGTTTGTGCTGCTTCTACTCCTTTATTACCGTGTTTTCCGCCCGCTCTGTCTATTGCTTGTTGCTCATTATTGGCGGTAATAACTCCAAAAACAATAGGTTTGCCAGAAATCATACCCATCTGCGCCAGCGAATTAGCTACTGCACTACTAATGTAATCATCATGTTTTGTTTCGCCTTTTATGACGCAACCCAAACAAATAACGGCATCTAAATTTTGATTCGCCGCCAACATCTTGGCAGCCGTTGGCAGCTCAAAAGTTCCCGGCACTTGCGCGGTATAGATTTTATCGGGATTCGCGCCGTGTTTTATCAATGTTTCGTAGCAACTTTCATACATTTTATGGGTAATATGTGGGTTCCAGTTGGCGATTACCACGCCGATGTTCCAAGATTCTGCGTTTGGCATAGCCTCTGCGTCGTAATCCGACAAATTTTTTAATGCGACAGACATATAATTATTGTTAATTTTGTGACTTAAATCTACCTGAAAACAAATTTCATGTAAATTTAGTTGTTTTTTTGATTTAAAACTAAAAAAGTAAATGAGTAAAATTTATAAAATAATAATAATTTTAATTATTTTGTGTCAGGTCAAAAATCAAAATTTATCTGCACAAACTATAGATACTATTTTTTTAGGCAGTTCAGTTTATATGGATTCCGTTGTTATTAGAGCTTCAAAAATCGGCTTTGATGCACAGGATTTTGTTCTCCGTATGCAGCAAGACGAGTCTTTTTACAAAGCGTTCAAAAACTTGCGTTTTACTTCTTACAACTCTGATAATCAATTAGTTATAAAAAGTAAAAGAAATAAAATTACGGCTTCTTTGAGCAATAAAATACACCAAAATTGGAATGGAAAATGTAGAAGTATGAAGGTGTTAAATGAACAAATAGAAGGTGATATACTCGACCAATCCAATGATTATAACTACTACACGGCGAAACTATTGGACAGACTTTTTTTCACACACGGCGAAGTTTGTGACAAAAAAGATTTGGTAGAAGAAACACCCGAAATACAAAAAGATGCATCAAACAGTCATGTTAATGAGTTAAAAAAATTAATTTTTAAGCCCGGTCAAGCCGTAGATGTTCCCTTTGTAGGCTCTAAAACGGCAATTTTTTCTCCTGAAATGCGACCTTATTATGATTATTCTGTGACCTCAAAATTATACGCAGAAAAAATTGATTGTTATGTTTTTGCTGCATTTGTAAAGCCCGAATTTCTAACTAAAAAAGAAGGTAAAACGGTGATTAAATATTTGGAAACTTACTTCGACAAACTTACAAAACAAGTGGTGGCAAGGCGTTATCAGTTACAATACAGTAATTTTTGGTTTGATTTTGATGTAAAAATGGACATTCAACTGACCAAAATTGGTACTAAATATTACCCCCAACACATCAGCTACGACGGCAACTGGAATGTTCCATTTCAGAAGCGAGAAATTGCTAAATTTGATATTTCTTTCTATGATTTTGGTCTTTGAGAAAGACAAAAAACTTATGAATTGAGGTTATAATTGACTAAATTCTCCAGTCGTCTAAATATTTTACATAGATTTTGGCGAGGTTCAAAGCGTCGTCGGTTGCTCTGTGTTGCTTGCCCGTAAAAACGATATTTTCTTTGTCCAACACTGTCATCAAACCGATAGAATTTTTTATTTTTTTAAAGTCTTGGTACTGCTGTTTCATATTAATAAAATTTTGCAACCAATCCGTATCTAAATTGTGTAATTTAGAATCATTGAATAGCATTTTTTTGTCAAAATTACCCCACGAACACAGCACAAAGTCCTCATTATCAACGTCAATCCAATCTTTAAACATTTCTATAACGACCGGAAAAGTCTTTGCTCTACT
>JAYWGG010000160.1:0-24251 GCA_043778415.1 Saprospiraceae bacterium | reverse complement strand
TCACTTCGCTGCGCGACTGTTCGGTTTGGTGCGTTATCCAGACGTTTTCGGCGGCGGCGGCGAGCTGTAGTGCAGATGCGTCGCGGATTTTCACTTCGTTTTGCAGCTGCCCCAATCGCCTCATAGTCTGCTGAAAAGGCTTCTCTAACTTCAATCGCTGATAGACTTTTGCTAACGCCAAATTTTCCTGCTGTGCGTTTTGTGAGTGTTCTTGCGCCACCAAAAATTGCTCCATTTCCTTCGTCAAAAACGACTGAATGTGCCTCATCGTGTCGTCGTGATACGGCTTTTCTGCTCCATAGACAGCGGCAAAAACCGTTTCTTTTTTCCAAATATCGCCGTCACAATTTTTATTTTTTATCAAATAATTGGACAGTAAAAGTACGTCAGGACGCACCAAATTACCTTTAGAAAGCAAGTATTTTTCAAATAATTGTTGATAATCGGAGGGCAATCCGCACCAAACTTCATAAAGTTTCGATTTTTTCATACTTTTAAAAAAAAATTATGTTTATTTTTCTTCATTTCAAAGTACAAATATACAAATATTGGATAAATATTTCAATAAATACCTTATTTTTACAAAAAAGACAAAGTACAAGTACTAAAATTTGAGTTTTAGAGTTCGTTGCGCTTGCCGCATCTTTGTAACGTCAAAAATGACCAGCAAATTTTTTAACGCAAGAAAAAATTATTTTATGAAAACCAATCATTCAACTTTTATCGCAGCCATTATTTTCTGCTGCCTACTTTTTGTTGCGCAAAGCGCGCAAGCCCAAATCATCAATATCCCCGATGCAAAATTCAAAAATGCGTTGATTAATTCCAACTGCGTGGATACCGACGGAAATGGTGTTGGTGATTCAAAAGCTGACCTTAATCACGATGGAGAAATTCAGGTGAGCGAGGCGGAAGCTGTGCTTAATCTGCGAATGAGATTTTTTTATATTCAGTCATTAGTCGGAATTGAATACTTTATTAATTTACAAATTTTAGACTGCGGAGACAATAATTTGACAATGTTAAATATTGTAGGATTGGTTAATTTACAAAAATTATATTGTAGTACTAATCAATTATCGGCTTTAAATTTTGATGGGTTAAATAATTTAGAAAGTTTGAATTGTAGCGATAATCAATTAATGGCTTTAAACGTTCAAGGATTAGGTAATCTATGGAATTTAGACTGTAGTTCAAACCAATTAGCGTCTTTGAATATTCAAGGGGCGGGTAGTTTAGAGGTTTTAAATTGCAATGATAATCAATTAACCTCTTTAAATGCTCAAGGATTAAGTAATTTACGGTCATTGAAGTGTGAAAATAATCAATTAACGACATTAAATGTTCAGGGATTAAACAATTTAACTTTTTTTATATGCTCTAACAATAAATTATTTATCTTAAACGTTCAGGGGTTAATTAGTTTACAAATTTTATACTGTGAAAATAATCAATTAACCTCTTTAAGTGTTCAAGGATTAAATTATTTAGAAAGGTTAGGTTGTTCTCACAACCAATTATCAACATTAAATACACAAGGCTTAAGTATTTTAGAGTGCTCGTATAATCCTATCACTTGCCTTCCAAGGCTATCTAATTCACTTTTCTACCTTGACGTTAGTAATACCAATATCAACTGCCTTCCCAATATACCGCCAAATCTAACTACCACTTTACCGCTTTGTCAGCCCAACAATATAAACGGATGTTTTTCATCTGCGCGAATTTACGGCGCGGTTTTAAGGGCTGAAAGTTGTGTGCAAGGAGTTAGAAAACTGCCGATTTTGTTGGTGACTGCGAAGAATACTGCTACCAATGAAATCTATGTGAGCAACAGCGATACTGCTGGAATGTACGAAATTGCTGTTCCGCTCGGTACTTATACGGTTGCTGTGACTGCGCCGAATGCCTACTGGATGGATTGCGTGAACCCGCAGACTATTGTAATTACGCAAGACGGGCAGCAGGAACTTCGCAATGTGTTGGTCAATGCCGAAGTGCTTTGTACCGATATGAGCATTGACCATCAGGCTCTGACGGTTATGCGCCCGTGCAGCACGGGAGTTTTTCAAGTTCATTATCTCAATCAGGGGACGATTACGGCGGAGGGAATTTATGTCGAGATGGAGTTTGCGCCCGAGCTGAGTGTGGTGTCGGCTTCGGTACCGTTTTCGCTACTCGGCAATCAGCTTTTCCGTTTTGAGTTAGACAGTATTCAGTCGCTGCAAAGCGGCGATTTTCAGGTTTCGGTGTCGGTGGCTTGCACGGCAGTTTTGGGTCAGCAGCTATGTACGCGTGCCGAGATTTTTCCGCACAGTTACTGCAACGGCGGCAGTTCGGGTGGCAGTTGGGACGGCTCGGACGTAGCGGTTTCAGGTCGCTGCGTTGGTCAAAATCAAGTTCGATTTGTGTTAAAAAACCTCGGCAGTTCGCCGATGAGTATGCCGCAAAACTTCTGGATAGTGGAGGACGATGTGATGATTCGGGGAGATATTTTTCAGTTGGCGATAAACGCCAGCGACTCGATCACGATTACCGCCGACCCGCGCAAAATTTATAGGATTATCGCCAACGAAACGCCATTTAATCCCGAGAACAATACGCAAGAAACATTTTTAATTTGGGGTTGTAGCGGTTCGAACGGTATTCATTGGGGTTTTGTGAACCAATACGGATTCAATACAGGACGCAATTTTGAGGATTTTCTCTGCACGACCGTGCGGACTTCTTTCGACCCAAATGACATCTCTGCCGTCGGAGCAGGCACGCGAGCGGAACATTTTATCCCCAAAAAATCGGAACTCGAATACACAATTCGCTTCCAAAATACAGGCAATGACACGGCGTTTGTGGTACGGATTACGGATATGTTGCCGCCCGAATTAGACAAAACGACGCTTCAAATCGGCGCATCGAGCCACCCGGTGACCTATAATTTGAAAGGCAACGGCGTGTTGGAATTTTTATTTACCAATATTTTACTGCCCGACAGTACCACAAATGAAAAGGCATCGCACGGCTTCGTGAGTTACAAAATCAACACTAAACCGAACCTACAAGACGGACAAACCATTGATAATCAAGCCAATATATATTTTGACGTGAATTTGCCGGTGGCAACCAACACTTATCGGCACACGATAGCGAAGGACATGACGAGTGTATTTTTGGGAATTTTCCCTATCGAATCGGACTTCAACACGAAGCTGAACGTAATGCCCAACCCGATGCGGGACGCGGCGACCTTTGAACTTGTGACCGAAAAAGTAATTTCTGCGCAGCATCCTGCGACGTTGATTGTGTATAATATTTTGGGACAAAAGGTTCATACACAGCTATTTACGGGAACTACGCTCACGCTTTCTCGTGGCGAATTGCAACAAGGCTGCTATTTTTATTCCGTCCAAATCAACAACCAAATATTGACCAAAGGAAAATTGGTGGTGGAGTAGGGCGGTATTTGAATTTTGTTTAAAAGGGTTGTTAGGGTTTTTTTGAAAAAAAATCCTAACAACCCTTTTACTATCGCAAATTAAACTACTTTTGCGCTCCGATTTTCGGAATTGTACTATCAATTTTTTTTGCGAATGGATTTTTTAAGAAAAACAACTTTTTTATTTATTTTAGTCTTGGCTTACCAATTTTTTTGTTCTTGTCGAAACACTGTTACAACCTCAAAAGATAATTTAAGTACTGCAAGTAGTCAAAATTCCAAACAAAATTTGGATACTTTGGAGTACAACAAGCGGCTGAACGCGCTTTGTGCCAAAGATACTTTGGGTTTGTGGCCCGCCAAAAATGTTCCTTATCCGCTTGCTGGAGCGATTTTACCTTTTCATCGAATAATTGCATATTATGGCAATTTATTCTCTAAAAGAATGGGTGCTTTGGGTGAGTTTCCGAAGGCAGAAATGCTGCAAAAGCTGGCTGTTCAGGCAGCAGCTTGGGCAAAAGCAGACTCTACAACGCCTGTAATTCCTGCTTTGCATTACATCGCGATGACGGCGCAGCAGGCTCCGGGCGCAGACAAAAAGTATCGAATGAAGATGCCTTTTGACCAAATTGATACTATTGTAAAATGGACTAAAGAAATCAACGGACTGACGTTTATTGACATTCAGATTGGTGCCAGCACGGTGCAGGAGGAAATTCCGAAATACGTCGAATATTTTAAAAATCCAACATTACATTTGGGAATTGACCCAGAATTTTCGATGAAATATGGCAACCGACCGGGAACGGTCATTGGGACTTTGAACTCGGACGATATTAATTTTGTCATTGATTTTTTGGCAGATGTAGTGCGAAAAAATAATTTACCGCCTAAAATTTTGGTTATTCATCGTTTTACAGACGATATGGTGACAGGTTACGACAAAATAAAAAAACTACCCGAAGTCCAAGTCGTGATGCACATGGACGGCTGGGGCGGCAAACCTTTGAAAAAGGAAACTTATCGCCGATGTATCGTGATGGAGCCAGTGAATTGGACGGGATTTAAGATTTTTTATGGCAACGATACCAAAAAAGATAAAAACGCACTGCTCTCTCCCGAAGAGGTTTTGGCACTCAATCCTCAACCAATTTATATTCAATACCAGTAGGAAGTTTTTAGTTTTTAGTGTTTAATTTTTTAGTTGCATAACTATTTGCTAATCAATTAGTTACAACATTGTATTTTTACAAAAAAATTTTAGCAAATATTCAGTAATATGAAAAGTTTATTATTTCATTCCCTCTTTTTGAGTATTGTTTTTTGCGTTGGCTGCAAAAATAATAGTTCAAAAATAGTAGAAAACGTGACACAAAATATTGCTAATAAATTAGATAGCAGTCAAGTCACAAAAGTCTTAAATTTAGAAAAAATATTAGCACAGGCGGAAGTTCCCGTTTTATGCTACCATCATATTCGCCCTTTTGCGAGTGGAAAAAGTCTTCGTATGAAAGAATATGAACTTTCGCCTGCCTTGTTTGCGGAGCAAATGAAGATATTGGCGGACAGCGGATTTCACACTATTTTGCCCGACCAACTGCTTGATTATCTCACGAAAGGTGCGCAATTACCGACCAAACCTGTAATGATTACCTACGACGATACGAGCGTAGAGCATTTTTTGATAGGAAAAAAGGAAATGGATAAATATGGCTTCAAGGGAGTATTTTTTATTATGACGATTGCGATTGGCAAAAAAAACTATATGAGCCGCGAGCAAATCAGGCAGTTGGCAGACGAAGGGCATACCGTCGCTTGCCACACTTGGGACCACCACAAAGTGACAGAGTACGACGACGCAACTTGGGATATTCAGACACAAAAAGCTGGAAAATTATTGGAAGATGTGACAGGCAAAAAAGTAAGCTACTTTGCTTATCCGTTTGGTATTTGGGACCAAAAAGCAATTCCAGCTCTGAAAGCACGCGACTATAAAATGGCTTTTATTCTTTCCACTCCGCGCGATTCCGTCCAGCCGCTCCACACGATTCGGCGAATGATAGTTCCCGGCACTTGGTCGGCTCAGGGAATGTTAAAAGTTATGAAAACTACGTTTGACTAATCTTTTTAATTTCGCTCCTGAAGAAAAATCTCGGACATCATGCAGCGCGCGCTGCCTCCACCAAAAGTTTCGATGGTTAGAATTGGAATATACAAAATATTAGTGTGTTCGTCAATCAGTTCTACTTGCTCTGGCGTAAGTGACGTGAAGGCTTGCTCCGACATGACGAGGTAAGTTGCGCCTGTGTCGCCTTGTACTTGCAGCATATTTCCCGCAAAAGAGTTCATTTGGGCGAAGCTGATTTCTATAATTTCTTTGTCTGTTGCTTTCAGGTGTTGCAGAATTTTTGATTTTTCAACCTCATTTTTGATGCTGTCCAAACAAATAACAGTGAAGGTTTCGCCGAGTGCCATCATGACGTTGGTGTGGTAAATTGCTTGATTTTTTTCGTCTGTCGCATCGAAAGTAATCGCCTCGTAGCCGAGTATTTTGGAGAGATTGTCCAGCACATCGAGGTTGGTGCGAGGGCTTATGCAAGCATAAATCAGCTTGTTGGGACGGTCAAAAACCATACTTCCAGTGCCTTCCAAAAATTTTTCGTCGGCTTCAAAGGTTTCTAAATGCAAGCGATTTTTTACGTCAAAATACTTAAAAATTTGCTCCATAACGCCTTCCTGACGCTCCAATCGGCGAATCGGCGCATACATCGGATAGGTAATCACTGTCCCGTCGTCGTGAAAAGTCACCCAGTTATTAGGAAAAACCGCGTCTGGTTTTACGGGAATATCGGTATCACGCACCACAATTACGTTCACGCCTTTTGCTCGCAGACGCGCCACCATACCGTCAAATTCCTCGATTGCTCTGAATTTTACTTCTTCGGCAGACATAGTTTTACTGTTATTTTGGAAAGCGTTGCTCGCCGCCGTTTGTTCATTGAACCCAAAAGCTACTGGGCGAACCATCAAAATATGCTGTGTTATTTGCTCCGACATGAGAGTTGTGTTTAAACTTTTTTTTCTAATTGAGCGACAAAGATACAACAAAGTGTTACTTTTGTGTTCAAATACATTATTTTTTCTTTCGCTCGTCCAAATTTTTGCCCAAAAAGTAGTTTTCATGGAAATAAAATCAGCCGTTTTCAATACCAGTTATCCGTCCATTTCTAAATGTCCAAAAGATTCTACGTTTGCAGAATTTGCTTTTATTGGACGCTCGAATGTCGGAAAATCGTCACTTATTAATATGCTTTGCAACAAAAAAGAGCTTGCGAAAGTATCCAAAAGTCCGGGAAAAACCCAACTCATCAACTTTTTTACTATCAACGAGCAGTGGTATTTGGTAGATTTGCCCGGCTACGGCTACGCCAAAGTATCCAAATCCAAGCGAGAGGAGTTTGAAAAAATGATTCAAAATTTTATAACCAAACGCGAGCAACTGCGCTGTACTTTTGTGTTGATAGACAGTAATATTCCGCCCCAAAAAGCGGATATGGATTTTTTGATTTCGCTCGGCGAGGCGGAAGTTCCGTTCGCCGTGGTTTTGACCAAAATAGACCGTCTGAAACCCAACGAAAAACAGAAAAATATCAATGCTATCAAGAATGAAATCTTAAAAATTTGGGTGGAGTTGCCAAATATTTTTATCTCTTCTGCCGAAAAAACGACTGGAAAATCCGATATTTTAGAATTTATTGACTTTTTACAGAAAGCTAAAAAATAAGAAATTAAAAAAAAACCTTTATTTTTGTAAAAAATTACTTTCTCTCAATTAATTAGTTCAGAAATGAAACCAATATTTGCCGCGTTTTTTATACTTTTCTTGACTTCATTTGTCGCTAAATCTCAGACTTTGGAGCGGCTCAATGTTCCTTTTTTAAAGAAAAACGGAACGCCTTACCTCAATCCTCTTGCGGGTGGAATCAATGTGCCGCAATTTTCTGAAATTGACCTAAACGGCGACGGCATAAAAGACCTGTTTGTGTTCGACAGACAAGGAAATGTTGTTTCTACTTTTCTCAACGGCGGCACTCCGAACCAAGTAGATTACCATTTCGCGCCCGAATTTGTGAAGTTTTTTCCGACTACGCTCAAACGTTGGGTGCTGCTGCGCGACTACAACGGCGATGGTATTCCCGATATTTTTTGCTACGCGCCCAACGGCGTAGATGGCGTGCAAGTTTGGAAGGGCAAGCGGACGAACAACCAACTCAGTTTTTCTGCCATAAATGATTATCTCAAATTTCCTATTTCTAACGGCGACACGAATATTTATATTAGCGGCGAAGATTATCCTGCTGTAGATGACATGGACGGCGACGGTGATTTGGATATTTTGACCTTCGCGCCCGGCGGCGGTCACGTTTTTTTGTACAAAAATAAATCTATCGAATTGGGCTTCGGAAAAGACAGCTTGCGCTATGAACTGACCGACGAATGTTGGGGAAAATTCTACGAAAGCGGGTTCGACCCTTGTTTGAAGTTGAGTCCGGGTTTGGATAGTTGCAGGAGCAGCTTTGCGGGCGACGGAGTTTTGGAAAGACACGCTGGATCTACACTTCTGACTATGGATATGGACGGCGATGGCGACAAGGATTTGTTTCTCGGCGACATCTCTTGGGACAATATCAGCTACGCAAAAAACGGCGGAACGCCTCAAAACGCATGGGTGTCACAAAATGACTGTTTTTTTCCAAATTACGATACCGCAGTGGTGCTGCCGATTTTTCCCGCTTGCTACGCATTGGACATCAACAACGACGGCAAAAAAGATTTTTTGGCGACGCCCAATAAAGAAAGTATTTCGCCCGATTATGAAGTAATTTGGTACTATCAAAACACGACCAACAACCAAAATCCAAAGTTTCATTTTCAAAAAAGAACGCTGCTTACGGACGAAATGCTGGACTTCGGCACAGGTGCGTCCCCAACCTTTGCGGACTTCAACGCCGACGGATTGTTGGACATCGTGATAGGGAATTTTAGTTATTTTAGACCCTTCGGCAACCGCGACCCACGCCTAATTTTGTATAAGAATGTTGGCACTGCCACTGCTCCCAAATACCAACTTTGGGACGACGATTGGCTACAATTCAGTCAGTATTCGTCCACCTCGACTTTGTCGCCCGCTTTCGGTGATTTGGACAACGACGGCGATTTGGATTTGCTGGTAGGAGAGGAGTACGGACAACTTTTTTATCTCCCCAACACAGGTGGTGCAGGCAATCCGATGCAGTTTTTGACCAAAGAATTTGGGTACAAAAGTATAGATGTGGGGCTGGTCGCTACGCCGCAAATCATAGATGTGGACAGAGATGGGCTGAAAGATTTAATTATTGGTGAGCGCAACGGCAACCTAAATTTTTTCAAAAATACGGGAACTCTTACCAATCCGATGTTCTCAAATGTTGCGACCAACGAATTTTTGGGTGGCGTAGATGCCCGTGAAAACGGGAGTGTGAGCGGCTTTTCTGCTCCGCAAATGCTTGATTTGAATGGAAAATATACTCTTTTTTGCGGCAGCGAATTGGGCGGAATCCGTCGCTACGGCAACATTGACAACAATTTGGGCGGAGCATTTACTAAACTCGACCAAAACTATAAAAATATTCTCGACGGCTCGCGCAGCCACATCGCCATCGCCGATATTGACGGGGACGGACGCTACGATATGCTGGTCGGAAATCATCGCGGCGGACTCACGCTATTCCGCAGCAATTTCAATACAAACGGCACGAATGTGGTGGCAGACGCAGCGAAAAATATTGACTTTCAGTATTTTCCCAATCCAAACAACGGAATTTTTCGGATAATTACCAACGAAAATTTGCCTACCAATTATTTACTCGAAATCCACAATTATCTGGGGCAAAAAATACTTTCTCAAATGCTAAACGCAGACAATCAGGAAATTCGACTGGATAAAAACGAAAAAGGCTTGTTTTTTATTACCATAACATCAATCGCAGAAGCTAAAATTATTGCTACCCAACGGCTGTTCGTAGAATAAAAATAAGCGAAATATTAAATGCTGAACTTTTTTTACAAAACATAAATATCGCTATCCAAAAATAAACTGTATCTTGCGGCATAAATTCTCATCAACGAGAAAAGGTTCTATCTAATCGTAGATTAATAGGGAACCGTGTGAAAATCACGGACTGTTGCGCAACTGTAAGTAGCCACATTTTTTTGCTCAAATAACAAAACCACTGTGAAAAAAATCATGGGAAGGAACGAGTAAAATGCTACAAGTCAGGAGACCTGCCTTTTTTTATTGGCGATGCTTTCGCAATTTGGAGCTAAGTCAGGAAGATGAATCGGATTTTTGTTCGTATTGCTGTGTTGTCGGCTATACGGATGAAAGTGTCGTTTCTATTCCAAAATTTTCCAAATTTAATATTGCGTTTTTTGTGCAGGACGACAAAAGTTCTGTGATAATTTTTTTATTATGAATTGGAAAGTCATTTTTGCTTGTTTGTTGGGATTTTACTCTACGTTTTGTGCTTCGCAAAATGTCACAGCCGATTCGTCACAAATCCTGAAAGAAATAATAATTTTAGGGACTAAAGTTGAGATTTTTTCGGTAGGAAGTAAGTTCCAGAATATCAAAAAAAGTGATGTATCAGAGGTTGGAAACTTAGCCGATTTGTTGCAAAATGAAAGTCCTATCTTCATAAAATCTTATGGACTTGGCGGCTTGGCAACTACTTCTTTTCGTGGCGGAAGTGCCAGCCACACAGCTGTAATTTGGAACGGAATCCCCTTGAACAGTGCTATGAACGGTCAGTTAGACTTGTCTTTAATCCCTACCAAATTCGTTGAAAGCGTCAATATCCAGTATGGTGGCGCAAGTGCGCTGTGCGGCAGTGGAGCGATAGGAGGCTCTATCCACCTGAACAATAATCCAACTTTTGAAGACGGAATTTCGCTCACTTACGGTGTTTCCGTCGGTAGTTTTTCAAATATTCAAAATAATTTTAGCCTAAAAATAAGTAGTCACAAATGGAGTATAAAGAACAAATTTTTTGTCCAATCTGGAATCAATGATTTTGAGTTCTACAACCCGTCGCTTCGCGGTAATCCACTTCAAAAACAACAAAATGCCGCGTCCAAACAAGTTGGATTTTTTTCAGAAAATTACTACAAAATTAATAAAAAGCAAGAGGTAAATTTTTTGCTTTGGCTGCAAAAAAATGAACGAAATATCCCACCTATTTTGCTGCAATCTGCCAGCAACGCAAAGCAAAAAGACAGCAATTTGCGGCTTTCCGCCCAGTGGAAATACATTGGAAGCAAAGTAAATTATCAAATAAAAACAGCTTATTTAGACGAAGGAATTTACTATGAAGACCCTGGATTTAATATTTTTTCTGACAGCAGAGCAAAGACTTTTTTAGTCGAGTCAGAAGCCAAAATCCAGCTTGGCGACAGCCATTTGATAGATTTTGGTTTAAATGCTACTAATGTGACAGGCTATTCAGACGGGTATTTGGGTAAGTTGGCTCAATTTCGGAATGCAATTTTTGTGGCTTATAAGTACAACAGCCCGAATCGGAGGTTACAAACTTCGCTTTCCTTGCGCCAAGAATGGTTGAATAAAAAAGTAACTCCTTTTACTTATTCGCTCGGAGCTAATTATAATTTAACGCAATATCTGTCCTTAAAATCTAATATTTCGAGGGTTTTTCGAGTACCAACTTTCAACGATTTGTACTGGCGGCAAGGCGGAAATCTCAACTTACTTTCCGAAAAAGGCTTTAGTGAAGAGTTGGGTTTGGTGCTAAATTATCGGGAGTCTTCCAAGCGTTTTTCGGTGTTTTTTGAGCCGACTGTCTTTAATCGCAATGTAGAAAACTGGATTTTGTGGTTGCCGGGACTTTCTTTTTGGAGTCCAAGAAATATTCTAAATGTGTGGAGCAGAGGCTTAGAAACTCGGCTAAACTTAAAATTAGAGTATCACAAAACTAAATATCTTGTAGATTTATTGACTAATTATGTACTTTCTTCCAATCAAAAATCTATTTCAGAAAATGATAATTCAGTAAATAAACAACTGATTTATGTGCCGATGTATGCAGGTCATCTCAAATATGGTATTGATTATCAGTCATTTAACTTGCATTTTAGTCACCACTACACTGGATATAGATATACTTCAACGGACAACACAGAATTTTTAAAACCATTTTTGTTGAGTAATTTAGAAATGAATTACGGTTTTTTGTATAAAAATTATAATATACAAACTGGTTTTAAAATAAATAATATTTTTAATACTCGGTATCAAATTTTGCTCAACCAAGCAATGCCAATGTCGAACTTCCAAACTTCGTTTTTTGTCACATATCATCATAAAAATAATAAATAAATGTTTAACAAAATTAATTTTCAGTTGGTTTTTTTAGTACTATTCTCTTTTCAGAGTACACTATTTTTTGCTCAAACAACGGCTACATTTGAAAACTTGTCACTTTCGCCAAACAGTTATTGGAATGGTGCAGCCCAGCCGTTGGGAGCGTCTTTTATGAGTGGAAACGCCTCATTTGCAAATAGATACGATACTGCGTTTGGTGGTTACTGGGCGAGCGGTTGGGCTTACTCAAACATAAAAGACAGTATTACGGGAGATTTTAGCAATATTTATGCCTGTAAGCCAAACGCTGGTTTCAATAATTCTGCTAACTATATCGTAGGGCAGCAAGGTGCAATTATCAAGCTAAAAGGTAATGCTTTGGGCAAGGCACTTGACGGTTGCTATGTCACAAACGGTACATATCCGTACGAAAGTATGAAAAATGGAGATTTATTTGCTAAAAAATTTGGTGGTGCGACCGGAAATGAACCTGACTTTTTTAAGATTTCAGTCAAAAAATGGTTTCAAGGCACAAAGTCCAACGACAGTATTGACTTTTATTTAGCCGACTTTCGATTTCCTAATAATTCAGAAGATTATATTTTGAAAACTTGGAAATGGTTGGATTTGTCGAGTTTGGGCAACGTGGATAGTTTAGAATTTCGATTGCTATCGAGTGACGTTGGAACATTCGGAATCAATACGCCTTTGTTTTTTTGTGTAGATGACTTCAAAACAAGAGATGTACTTTCTGCAAATAATGCTGATTTTGTGACAAATTTGTTCCAAATTTACCCAAATCCAAGTACCGATTTCGTCTATATTGAAATGAAAGAAAGTGTATCATCTCAAAATAACACAATCACGGTAATTGATTTATTTGGAAAAATAATTAAAATCCAAAAGGTTGATTCACTCCTAAACTTTAAGATGGATATTTCGGATTTAAATTCTGGAATTTATATCCTACAAGTTGAGTCCGACGGACGTGTTGCTAACCAAAAATTAGTTAAAAAGTAATTTTGTATGCCAAAACTATTTTTATTTTTTACGCTGTTAGTTTGTCGTCAGCTTCCAATTTTTGCTCAATTTGCTCCTCCTGCGGGACAAATTGGCAGCACCGCTATTTATAAGGATAGTTCTATTTTTGTGACATGGGCAAATAATTGTCACATAACAAGAGGTTATCAAAATATTGCTGAACCAAATTTGGGGCTTACAACAGTCGGCGACAGCACTGCGGCACTCGGGAAAGCAGGTGAGAACGGGGTAGTGAGTTTAGGAGATGCGGGCATCGCAGTTCTTACTTTTCCGTACCCGATTACCAACGGAAACGGTTGGGATTTTGCAGTTTTTGAAAACTCTTTTGACGACCAATTCCTTGAATTTGCTTTTGTGGAGGTGAGTAGCGATGGGATTCATTTCGTTAGATTTCCAGCTACCTCCAACTCTCAAGATTCTACACAAACGGGTACTTTTGGTTACACTGACGCCACGAAAATAAATAATTTAGCGGGTAAATATAGAGTTTTTTACGGTACTCCTTTTGACTTGAATGAACTCAAAGATAGTTCGAGTATAGATATTAACCATGTCACGCACGTTAAAATTATTGATGTAATTGGTTGTATTCAGAGCAGCTTTGCGAGCTACGACACGAATGGTCGAAAAATAAATGAACCGTGGGCAACGCCTTTTCCTTCGGGTGGTTTTGATTTAGACGCGGTCGGTGTGATTCATCAGCTTTCGACCTTCGCAGGCGATAAAGATTGCTGTGCCGAAAGCATTAAAATATTTCCCAATCCTGCCTCTAATTTTCTTAATATAGAGTATGACTTTGGAAAAAATGAAATTACTAAATGTGAAATTTTTGACGTATTGGGTAATATTATCTTGTCACAAATTCTGGTGGAGAATACTATAAATCCTCGACAGTTGCAATTAGATATTTCTTCATTTAGTTCAGGTTTTTACTGGATTAGACTTGAATCAGGATTTCAATTTTATACCCAAAAAATAATCATTCAACATGAATAAATTAATTTTTCAAAGTACTTTTTTTATAATAATTTTATTTTTTTCTTGCAAAAAAGATATTCCTGTTGAAGCTGCAAATCCGAGTACTTCTTTCTCAAACGGCGGTGGAGTTTTTGTGGTCAATGAAGGAACTTTTCGTTTTGGAAATGCTAAAATTAGCTATTTTGATTTTGGTACAAATCAAGTTATAGAGGATTTATTCAAGCCAGCTAACCAATTTTCGCTCGGAGATGTTTGCCAGTCTATGTATATTTTCAACAATAAAATATATTTAGTAGTCAATAATTCGGGTAAGGTCGTCGTCGTAAATCCTACAAATTTCAAAGAAATTGTGACTATCAAAAATTTGGCTTCTCCGCGATATTTCCTTCCCATTACGAACCAAAAAGCCTACGTTACAGACCTGCAACAAGATGGAATTTCCATTGTGGACTTAAATACGAATGAACTTATCGGAAAAATTCCTTTGAAGGGTTGGACAGAACAGTTGCTTTTACTTTACGGAAAGGCATTTGTGACCAATCAAACGAAGGAAAAATTGTATGTCGTGGATACCAAAAATGATATTTTGGAGGACAGTATTCAGGTCGGCTATGCTTCAAATTCTATTCAGCAGGATAAAAATGGCGCACTTTGGGTGCTTTGCGGTGGTGATTCTTCGCTGCAAAAAAAAGCGACGTTGGTGCGTGTCAATCCAGTCAGTCGTCAAGTGGAGCGAACATTTTCGTTTTCGAGCAAAGCCGATTCGCCGTTTCGCTTGTGCATGAACCAAACGAAAGATACGCTTTATTTTCTAAACAATGACGTTTTTCGGCTGTCTATCAATGATTTACAGCTTCCGAGCCAACCATTCATCAATCGCCAAACCCGAAATTTTTATGGCTTGGGCATCAATCCATTTACCAATGAAATTTTTGTTGCCGATGCGATTGATTATACCCAAAAAGGCAAAATTTACCGATATACTCCAAGTGGAAACTTAATTGCTACTTTTTTGGCGGGCATTATTCCCAATGATTTTTATTTTAAAAATTAAAACCAAACCCAGAATTTTCCAATAAAAAAACCGATTGTAAAAATTTTTACAATCGGTTTTTTTAGTTTACTTTCTCAATGTGACGTCGCCATAGAACGTTTCTGTGTGTCCGTCTTTGAAAAGAATTTCTGTATAATACACAAAAACGGCTGGATTCATCGGCTTTCCGTTGAAACTGCCGTCCCAACCGTCGTCGGGATTGTTGGGTTGGAAGTTTTTATTCTCAAATTGGAGTGTCCCCCAACGGTCGAAAACTCTTAATAAGCTGACTTTTGCCACTTCTGGTCCAGAATAAATCGTGAATTTATCATTCGAGCCGTCGTTGTCGGGAGAAAATATATTCGGGATAAAAATCGGAAAATCTTTACTTATAAAAATAGTAATATCGTCCTCGTCCGTGCAGCCGTTGATGTCGCGAATGATGGCTTTGTAATTCGTTTGCTGTACTGGCTTTGCAGTCGGATTTTGTGGATTTAAAAGAGTAAGCGTATTTGAGTTCGTCCAAGTAATCGTATCCAAAATCGCAGGAAAATTAATATTTGTCGGAATACTGATAGTGTCGCCAAGACGTATTGTAGTATCGTTTCCTAACCGAATATTAATCTGAATCGGAGCTACGATTGTTACTAATGTATCCCAGTCGCAGCCATTGGCATCTTGGACACGGATTTTGTAAGTTCCTGCGCCCAACTGCTCGAATTTTTTACTCTGTATGTAAGTCCAAGACTGAAATGCGTAGAGATAAGGCGGCGTTCCACCCAAAACACTTTCCAACGTGATGCTTCCATCGTTGGTATTGCTACATTTGGGCGGTACTATGGTAAATGTAGCCGCTTTTGGGCGGCTCTGTTTTTCTTCTACCATCATTTGGTCGGTTTGGAAACAACCCGTATTTTTATTCGTAACCATCAAAGTATAAATTCCGCCCTTCGTGATAGTCGGCTGCAACGTGGTAGGGTCGAGAATTACAACGCCTTCTGTATCGGTCGTCCACATATATTCAAAGTTAGAACCCACACTTGACCCCGAACCGTTCAGTCTTATGCTGGTGCGAATGCAATCCAAAGAGGCATCTTTTCCTGCATACGCCAATGGTTTGGGCAGAATCACGACTGTGATTTCTTCTTCATCGGACGGGCAAACAGAATTAGAATTGACAATATATTTGAAGTTAAATACGCCAATTATCTGATTGTCGGTACTGAAAGTTCCCAAAACGGGATTGAAAGCATTGCCCGAAGACGGAACGCCCGAACTTTCTACCCAAATACCGCCACTTGCGGCGTTGCTCAAAAGCTCGGAGAGCTTTTGGGTCGCATTGAATCCCGTACAAAAGGCTGCTGGAGCTTTTGCGATGCCCGCACTTACGATATTTTGTACCTCGATTTCAACGATAGAAGTGTCGTTGATGCAGGGCGCGGTCGCTGTCACAATATACCTAAATTTATAAATTCCTGTAGTCTGATTTTTTGGGTTGAAAGTCCCATTTGTTGCATTAAAGCTAGTCGAAGGCTGGGCAGAAACGTCCGACCATTTGCCGCCACCATCTTCACCCGTCAAGAGAGAAAAAAGGCTGACACTTTGGTCGGTATTACCGCATAACCTAATCGGATTACTTGGAGTTCCAGCTGTCACCTGTTGCTCGACTATCACAGTTTGTTTCGATGTGAATGGACAGCCCGGCGGCGCATAATTCAACCGATATTCGATGTTGTAAGCACCAGCGTCTTTGTTGGTGGCGTTGAAGATTGTACCTGTCAAAGTAGCTGGATTTGCGCCACTCGGCGAAGATACAATGCTCCAAACTCCGGGGGAAGGCGTGATTTTCAGCGTATTCAAATCCAATACTGCGTTTGAGTTGCAAAGCGGAGCAGGTTCTGAAGTTTCCACGCTTGGACAAATACACTCGCGGACCGTCACGACGGCATAAAAAGTACTTGGCGCGCACGGTAAAGCTGGCGTAAGTTGGTATTTGAATTGGTAGTTGCCGGGCGCAAGTCCCGCAAAATTTTTGCTCGGAAACGTTCCCGATGCTCCCGAATTGTCTAAATCTGTCCAAACGCCAGCCGTTGAGCCGCTCGTAATGAGTGTATTAAAATTGAGAGCAGATTTTGTCAAATCGTCCGTACAGACTGTCACAGTTGGGTTTATTTCTGCAATTAATGGTTGGCTTACGAAAATTTTGGTACTGTCTAAAATAATATTCATACAGTTCGGATTGCTCAAATCTTTGGCAGAAATAAGTTTGTATTTCGTCGAAACAATCGGATTCACGAGTTCGGTGTGCATTGTGGTAGAAATATTGCTAACCGTTTTGGTTTGCGTGCCGTCTGAATATTTTATTTCAAAAGGTCCGTCGCCAGTGAATGTAAATTGTAGATAGACGTTATCGCCTTTACAAATAGAGTCGGGCGAGATACCAATTTTTGCGGTCGAAATATTACGGAAAACAATGGGCGTTCCAACCGACACTTTTTTACAAATATCATTCAAATTGACCTGTCCCGTACCGTCGTTGCTGCCGACGACAGCAGATATGTAATAGACTGTGTTGAGCGACATTTTTGTAGAGTCAAAACAAAAAGTTGGTACAGAATCGCTTGCCAAGATACCAACCAACGAATCGGTCGCGGACGTGTGAAGATAAAATCTCAAAATATCGTCGGCATCAAAATTCTGTCCAGTTGGATTGTAAAGAGCGGTTGCGCAGCTTTTTCCACATTTTTCGATACTCGTACTCGACATCGAACCCACTGCGGACAAGCATTGGCAACTGAAGCAATTCGCTGTAGAGTCCAATTTGCAACCATTGGCATCTTTGGCGACAAAGCTGTAGCAGCCGCCAGACACGATAAAGTCACTCTTGAATATATTTCCAGTGAGTATTCCTGCACTGCCAGCCACGGAGTAGCTCGTTGGGTCGCCACCCGAGATATTGAAGCTGACCGAATATTTCAGTCCCGTCCCGTCGCAAAGGACGGTCGGACTGCTGATAGTAGGCGAAGTATTGACTTTTACGGTTGATTGGCTTGGAGCAGTGTTGCCGCACAAATTATCTTTCACATTGCTAATGATGAAAGTAGCGTTTGCGTTGGGCGAAACGTTGAGTGTTACCGGCGTGAGTAAAGCACCAACTATCGAGTCATTGACACCATTTTCTTGAAAATAAACCGACCAAGGCGATTTGCCAGTCAGATTGATATTCAAACTTGCCGAATCGCCCAAACAGATAGTTGCATTGTTGGCAAAAATGGCAGTTGGCGGATTTTGAAAAGTAACTTTCGTACCGTTGGAGTATCGTCTGCAAGCGTCTGAAAGATTGATTAATCCCGTCAAAGAATCTTTGCTCGCTGCTACGGCAGTCACGAAATAAGGCACTCCAATTTGCATCGTGGTACTATCGAAACAAACTTTTGGACTGTCTTGAATTTTGAGAATATTGCCTACAAATGAAGTCCCGCCGTCGTGCAGGATAAAATTGAGCGTATCGTTGGCATCTAAAAATTGACCAATCGGGTTATAAATCGGGTTCAAACAGACGGTTTTGCAGGCTTCCAAAGGCTGCGTACTCATCGTTCCTACTCGAGTCAGGCAGCTACAATCGAAACAATTAGAAATCGTATCTGGACCGCACTGGTTGGCATCGTCCAATCTAAATACATAGCAAGCCAGCGACGGAATTTGGTCACTTTTGAAAGTATTGCCAGTAATTGTACCGCTATTTCCTGTCACGGAATAGCTTGTTGGGTCGCCTCCGTTGAGGTCAAAAGTTACTGTGTAGCCAGTTCCAGTATTGTTACAAGTTTCGACTATATTGCTGATGGTCGGCTTTTTATTTACGGCTACTGTCACCGTGCCTGTGCTATTATTTTCGCAATTTACGTCAATCACTTTTACCAATGTATAAGCGGTCGTGACGCTCGGATTGACATTAAAGTTGAAAGGAGAACTGAAAATGCTAAAAATAGTATCATTCGGATTGTTATTGATTTGATAAACAACTTTCCAAGGCGGCGTACCAGTCAGTGCAATCGGGATAGCCGTCGAGTTGCCGAGGCAAGTTTTTAAGTTTCCGCCGATAGAGGCAGTCGGTATCGGATTGAAAATTACGGGCGTTCCTTTTGCTACTTTCAAACAAGGGTCGGAAAGTTTCACAAATCCTGCGCTGTCGCTGCCCACGACTGCCGAAATATAATAAGTAGCCCCGTAGGCGAGTGGCGGAGCAAAGCAAAATTGAGCGGTCTTCGAGGTAGCAAGGATTGTCCCCAAGTTATTGGAGCTTCCCGTGTGCAAAATATATTCTACTACATCGTCGCCGTCTTTTACCTGATTGGTACTGTCATATACTGCGCTTGCGCAATTTGCTCCGCAAACAGAAATCGGAGTAATATCCATCACGCCTGCTGTGGTCGAGCAAAGACAATTTTTTACGCCTGTCACCACAGTTGGACCGCACGCATTTCCGTCATCTACCAAAAATTGATAATTCGTTCCCGAAGGAATAAGCGCGCTGGTAAAACTATTTCCAGATATTGTACCTGCTCCACCTGTTACTTTGTAGCTCGCTGGATTTCCGCCATTGATAGTAAACGCAACAATGTATCCGGTATTTGTAACATTGCAATTTTCTAAAATATCAGATACTGTCGGCTTATTATTTATCGTGACGATGGCTTGACCAGTTGCTGTATTATCGCAAAAAGCGTCTTTAAGCGTCACTAATTGATAGGTAGTTTTTGAAGTTGGACTTACTGAATATTCATAATCTGTGACACTGATTCCTTTGAGAGTGTCGGCTTGCCCATTTACCAATATTGCGATGTCATAAGGTGCGTTGCCGGTCAAAGAAATTGGCAGCGTTGCGTTTTTTCCCAAACAAATAGACGTATCGCCAGCGATGTTTGCCGTCGGAATTTTATGAAAAATAATAGGCGAACCTTGTGCCACATCGGTACAGGGAGAGGAAAGCATGACTTGCCCTGCGCTGTCCTTTCCTACGACCGCCGAGATATAGTAAGTTGTTTCGTAGCTCATTGCGGGAGCAGTAAAACAAAAAGTAGGAGTGGCATTTCTTTTTATAATCGTTCCCAAACTCGCGCTACTTCCTGTGTGTAGAATAAATTCCAATGTATCATTTACAATACTTACTTGGGTGGAGCGGTCGTAAAGAGCGGTTATGCAGCTTGAGCCGCATTTTTCGATAGTTGTCAAATCCATAGTGCCAACCGTCGTCAAGCAACCGCAGGTTTTTGTACCGCTTATGACTTCGGGCGTACAGCCGTTGGCATCTGTGAGTGTAAATGAATAAGGCGTTCCAGATGGTATCGGAGTGCTGGTAAAAGTGCTGCCTGTGACAGTTCCTGCTCCGCCCGTGACGCTGTAAGTTGCTGGGTTTCCGCCTGTGATTTGGAAAGTAACTATGTAGCTTGTTTGAGTCGGCGTACAACTTACTTGTATGTTGTTGGCTTTTGGCGGATTGACGACCGTTACAGTTCCTGTTCCCGTCCCTATATTTTGGCAGCCATTTCCGCTCAGGACATCTACTATTTTGTAAGTGCCGGCGATATTGGTACTCAAAGTAAACGGATTTCCGTTAATGATAATCGGTGCTTGGTTTACGCCATTGATGGAGTAAGTGAGGGTAAGCGGATAGCTTCCAGTCGTGTTGATGGTAAGGGCAGCGTTATTGTTGCTTCCTGCGCATATTTTTGGATTCCCTACGATACTCGCGGTTGGTACGCCGAGCAATTCGATAATCATAGTAGCAGTATTTTTGCAGCCGTTCAGGTCAGTTGCAGTATATCTTACGGTATTATTTCCAACTGGAGCGTTGTTTGGATTAAAAAATCCTGAAGAATTTACGCCCAAGCTGCCCGACCAAGTCCCTCCAATCGGCGTTCCCATGAGTTGAAAACTTGCTTCATTTTTGCATCGAGTAGGTTCTTGTACTAACTCTACATCGGGCAAAGGCAATATTTCGATATCAATACTTTTGGTAGTAGAGCAAATATTATTGGCTGGAAAAGTGTAAGTGACGGTGTAAATACCAACGCCTAAAGTATTTGTGTTGATGATACCTGACGCATTCGCTACGCCGCCCCAAGTGCCACCCGTAGGGCTTGCTATTATTTGCCTATTGCCCAAACCCGAACAAAAAGGTCCCTGCGGATTGAGTGTAAAATTTTGAGGTGCACTGACAACAAAACTTTTCGTAGCTGTATTGACGCAGCCATTCACATCAGTAACGGTATATGTTACTGAAAAAGTACCGATACCAAGCGCAGTAGGGTCAAAGACTCCACTTGGGTCAGCAGCTCCTCCCCAAACACCACCGCTCGGATTGGCTATCAGATTGACTGGATTGGACAGCACACAAAATGGACCGTTGGTAGAGATAGAAACAACAGGCAACGGATTGATAATGACCTGAATATTTTTGCTGTCCATACAGCCATTAGCGTCAGTAAATTTGTAGGTAATGGTATAAGTTCCGGCATTCAAGGTGGTCGTATTTACTTGACCTTGTGCGTTCACAGCAGCACCCGACCAAACTCCGCCAAGCGGCGCAGCAGCTAATTGTTGTATTCCCAAATTTTTACAAAATGGTCCTGCTGGTGTTATATCTACCAGAGGAGCTGAATTGACTACAAAATCTCTCATCTGGGTCACCGTACAGCCATTTTGAGAGAATGAATAAGTAACGGTATAAGTTCCGGGACCTAACGCAGATGGATTTACTTGTCCGTTGGCATTGGCTGTTCCCCCCCAAACGCCGCCGCCTGGAGTGGCACTTAATTGTTGATTGCCAGCTACATTATCACAGTAAGGTCCGGCAGGATTTATGGTGACAGTCGGCTGCGGAGTGACGATAATCACTCTGGAGGTATTTGCTTGGCAACCAAAACTATTGGTGTATGAATAAGTGACCGAGTGCGCCCCAACGCCGAGCGCGCTTGGGTCAATCACTCCATTGGCATCAGCCGACCCGCCCCAAATGCCACCGCTCGGGTTGGCAGTCAGTTGCTGTGGAGGCGCGCTCACGCAAAAAGGACCTGCTGCCGAAATAGTCGGCGGATTGGCTTGCTGAATCGAAATAACTGTTGTCGCTGAAGTCACACAGTTGTCCGAGTTCGTATAATTGTAAGTAATCGTGTAGTTGCCCGGAGCTGCATTGGGATTGAAAACTCCTGATGCGGTGACGTTACTTCCCGAGAAAGTTCCACCCGTCGGGCTTCCTACCAACTGCTGCGAACCTGCATTGGTACAAAACGGACCTGCGGGGTCGATGGCACTCGGCGTACTCGCTTTTACGACAATCACTATGGTTTTCATATCGGTACAGCCTTGCGCATTGGTAAAAGTATAGGTAACGGTATAGCTTCCTGCACCCAAAGTCATTGGGTTGAATTGAGAACTATTGACATCTCCCGACCATGTACCGCCTGCGGGCGTTCCGTTGAGAGTTACTGCGGCAACATTGTCGCAAAGCGGTCCAGGATTTACAATATTGACTATTGGAGCAGCGGCGACCACAATATTAAAATTTTGAATTTTCGTGCAGCTCGTGACAGGGTCTGTATAAGTATATGTACCTGCGTTGTTTCCTACTGGATAGTTTGAAGGAGTAAATTCGCCTGCGGAATTAACGACTCCTCCCCAAGTTCCGCCTGCTGGATTTCCTACGATTACCTGCGGAGTAGTTATATTTTTACAAAATGGTCCTAAATTAGTTACTGTAACTATGGGTAACGGATTTACTACGATAGTTGCTGTGCTTGTCACGGTACAGCCTCCCGTTGTTACCGAATAAGTGACTACATTATTTCCAACGGCGGCGGTTGCGGTATTAAAAACTCCTCCCGCGCTGATTCCCGTTCCGCTCCACGTACCTCCCGTCGGGGTGGCGGTCTGTGGAAAAGTACCCGTGTTTGGGCAGTAAGGTCCACCTGTGGTCAGCGTGATAGTAGGTCCAGCAGTAACTGTTATGGTGAGCGTAGCGGTTTTCGTACAACCCGCACGAGTCACTGAAACTGTATAAGTCAAAACACCAACAAATCCAGGAGGAATAGTAACATTTGGATTTTGGATATTTGGATTACTCAAATAAGAAGTTTGGGTAGCGTCCGCTCCCGCCCACGAATAAGTCGTCGCGCCTGCACCCCCTACGACTACCGTGATACCGAAAGGTGCTGCACCTTGGCACTTTGTAATAGGCGTAGGCGGCGTTATTGGGATACAACAAGCTGGATTGGCTGCGCAACTCAAAATTGCGTTTCCCTCAAAATTCAAAGTAAAACCCGATGAATTATTAGAAAAATTGTCAATCAATATGTAATACCCTTGACCAGGTTGTGTTATAATACTTTTTACAAATCCGTCTCCCCCAGCACCCTCGCTCACATCGACGCTGTTGTGAATATCGCTCACACCTGTTAGAGGGCAATAGGTACAGCCACCAGATGCAAAAGAACACCTCAAAGGTGAACCCAAAGAGCCACAACACTTGTTAGGTCCCCAAACCGCAAAGTCATAATCTTGTCCTGAACCTGCATTCGGAACGATAATGAAACCAAAGATAGCACCTGGTGGAGAACTTGGGTCAATTTCTACATAGTACCACACAGATTGGTGTTCGTTGGCTGCTAAACAACCACAAACACCACCCGCACAATCGTTTGCACCTGGACCCGTCGGATTGAAAGCCAACTGTCCGCTTCCGCAAACGAGCGTAGCTCCCGAGCAGTCGTTGGTCATAAGCGGACTTCTCATATTGTATTTTGCATCTCTTAAATCCGATGAAAAGAGAATTGGATTATCTTCGGTGGACAGCTTGAACTCTTGCCCAATAGCAGCCAAAGGAATAAATATTAATGCTAATAAAATTAAGTAAAATTGCTTCATCATAGTTCAATGTCTAAAAATTGACGATATTTAATTCTTGAAAAGAATGTATTCTGAAAGCAAAACTATCTATTTATTTCTTAATTAGTATATTTTATTTTAAAAAAATTAAATTTTTGTTAAATTTTCAGAATCAAATTTGTCACAAAAAAGAGCAAAATGAATAAAAAAAAGCCAATAGTTTGAATACAAACTATTGGCTTTTTTGTGGAATGAAAAAATTTGGCGGACTATTTGTTGAGTGTCACATCGCCAGAAACTATTTCGGTGTGTCCGTCTTTGAACAGAATTTCGGCGTAATAAACGAATACCGCAGGGGTCATCACGCTTCCGTTGAACCGTCCGTTCCAACCTTGGTCTGGGTCGTTGGGTTGGAAGTTCTGATTGTTGAACAGCAGGCTTCCCCAACGGTCAAAAACTTGTAATTT
>JAYWGG010000159.1:0-6055 GCA_043778415.1 Saprospiraceae bacterium | reverse complement strand
AAACGCTGTCGCCTTCGGGATAGTTGAAAACTACGGGGTCGTTGCGCTCAATATCCTGCAAAGCAGGAAGTCGGAAGTATGGCAAACTCGGTTTTTCGAGGTACGACTCGCGGTCGATGATAGGCATACGGTTGTGGAGCAACGGAATTTGGGCGACCGTCATCGGAGTTCTGATACCGTAATGCGCTTTGCTGACGAACAAATAGTCGCCCACCAAAAGCGAACCTTCCATCGATGACGTAGGAATAACGTAGGCTTCGATGAGGAACATTCGGATAAAAGCCGCCGCAAAAACGGCAAAAACTATTGCCTCCGCCCACTCTCGTCCCTGATTTTTTTGGTACGGATTGTTGGCTTCTAATTTTTTTAATTCGTAGGAATTATTAGAGGCGTGAGCGGCTTCTAACTTTTGGGCGTAGTCTTGCTCGAGGAGCAATGTTTTTCCTACATACTGGTCTTTGGCGTTATTGCCGACCAAGAAAAATTTAATTGGCGCGTAAATGACCGCCAACGCGCTATCGGCAAATTTATATTTTCCAAAAGAGCGCACCATATCCACACACATGCCTGCTAAAATAAAAAAATTGACCACCGGCAGCAGCAAAAGCCACGCCCACCAACGCGGACGACCCACAAGGTCGCACCATTCGGCAAAGTTCACGCCCGGAATCCACGCTTTGGAAGGCGCAACGCCCGCCTTTGAAAATAACTTTTGTAAACTGAAACACAGCAACAAGTAGGTTATCAAGAAAAAAATTAAAATACTCATTTTTTGATTAAAACAGGTGAAAAATAAAAAGTTGCCACAAATGTAACTATTTTTGAAAAATAAATGAAGAAAATACAAGTGCTATTCGACAATTACAAAAGGCTACTCGACCAAATCGGGTAGCCTTTTGATGATTGTCTTTATTTTTTCGGAGTTATCGGTCAAGAATTGCAACCTAAAAAAAGGTGCAAAACATATAAACCAACCTTGGCAGGGTTACATCGCTCAATATTTTTGCAATTTTTTGGTAATTTCGCCGTCTTTTTCGCTGCGCAAGCGGACAAAATAAATGCCGTTTGCTTGTCCCGAAAGGTCGAGCAGTGTGGACTGTCCGCATTGTGTTTTTTCTAAAATAAGCTGACCTATCGCATTGAAAACCGAAATGCGCGCGTCCTGAAAAGTCCGACTTTCTATTCCCACCGTGAACACTCCTTCCGTAGGATTCGGAAAAATACGCATATTTTCTGTCACGTCCGCTGCGTCGCTCACGCCAACACTCACAGGGCAGGCGATAGCCGCAGGAATATTTTTATCTACATTGGTGCCGTCACCTAACTGTCCTTCTGTGTTCCGTCCCCACGTCCAGAGGGAACCGTCGGTTTTTATGGATAACGTATGAAGCCCCCCTCCAATATTTTGCCAATTATTCGCAGTACCGACTCGAATTGGAATATATTTAACAACATTCGTTCCGTCGCCTAATTGTCCGTAAGTATTCCAACCCCACGCCCAAAGCGAGCCGTCGGCTTTTAGAGCGATAGTATGGTTACTTCCTGCCAAAATACTTTGCCAATCATTCGCAGTACCGATTTTAATAGGGAAATTTTTATCTATATCAGTCCCGTCACCTAATTTTCCATTCATATTCCAACCCCAAGCCCAAAGCGAGCCGTCAGTTTTGAGAGCAATACTATGTCCAAAACCGCTCGAAATATTCTGCCAATCATTTGCAGTGCCAACTCGAACAGGGACATTCCGACTCGTATTTGTGCCATCTCCAATTTGACCGTCGATATTCCAGCCCCAAGCCCAAAGTGAGCCGTCGGTTTTGAGCGCAATATTATGAAACCAACCCGCGGAAATGCTTTTCCAGTCATCTGAAGTGCCGACCCTAATAGGCATATTTTTATCGGTATTCGTATCATTTCCGATTTGACCGTATTCATTACCGCCCCATGCCCAAAGTGAGCCATCGGTTTTTATAGCAATAGCATGAAAACCACCCGCCGAAATGCTTTTCCAATCATTTAAAGTGCCGACTCGAGTAGGAATATTTTTATCTATATTTGTTCCATCTCCTAATTGTCCACTTAAATTATATCCCCAAGCCCAGATTGAGCCATCGGCTTTTAGCGCAAGAGTATGGTTATAGCCCGCCGAGATGCTTTTCCAATCACTTGCAGTCCCGATTCTGGTGGAAATATTCTTATTTATAACTGTTCCGTCGCCTAATTGTCCACTTAAATTATATCCCCAAGCCCAGAGTGAACCGTCGGTTTTTATGGCAGCAGTATGTCGACCTTTTGTCGAGATGCTTTGCCAACATTGTGCGTAGGAAGAGTTGGCTGCACCACAAGCAAGCAGCACAAAAAGCAATAAATAGCACCGCTTTGGAGAAAAACGATTGATTGGGCAAGTTGGATTTAAAAGATTCTTTTTCATAACAATTTGAGTTTAATTTAGTGATTAATATTTTTGCAATTTTTTGGTAATTTCGCCGTCTTTTTCGCTGCGCAAGCGGACAAAATAAATGCCGTTTGCTTGTCCCGAAAGGTCGAGCAAAATTGCTCTTTTAGTTTTTTAGAAAAAAAACGTCTTTGCAAATATAATGCTAAAAATCAAAAAAGTCAAGATTTATTTTTTGGCGGGCTGAAAGCAAGATTTATTCTTCGCCCACAGTGCCTTTGATGGTGAGGATTTCGGGCTTCGAGTAGTGGTGAAGCCAGACTTTGATGCGCTTCTCGAAGCTACCTGATTCGCGCGGGAAAAAAGCTATTTTGATGCTACCAATCGAGTCGGGCATCACGGGCGCGTCCGACCACTCGGGCGCGGTGCAGCCACAAGTGGTGCGCACGTTGTCAATAACTATAGGTTCGGTAGTTTCATTTTTGAAGCGAAATTCGCAGTTGCTTTCTTTGCGGATTGTGACAGAGCCAAAATCGTGAATCTTGGGAGTCAGCCATGTGAGAGGGGCGAGAAAATGGTGGCAAATTAGGAGCGCAAAAAGCATTTTTTAGAGATTAGAGTTGCCTTCCAGAATATCCCAAGTGTGGTCGGAGAGAAGTTTTACGGTAGCCACAAAATCGAAGCTGCTCTTCCTCCCCCACTCTTTTGGTCCTACCATTGACAGGACGTATTGACCGTTTTGACGTTGGTAAAGATGATAAATATGACTGATGAGCGGCTTGAAACCCATGTCGGCGAGGTAGATTTTTTCTGATATTTCCACTCTTTGGTGGATAAAATACGCTTGCTGTGCAAGCAGCTCCACTTGCTTGCGGATCTGGTCGAGCTGGACGTTGGTTTGCTCATACATCGCCGACACCGCCAAGCCTTTCACACGCCCTTTGTCAATCGGCTTGATAATAGCCGAGCCAGCCGTGTGTGCATACGGTAGCAATCCTGGCGTTTCTGTTGTCTTCGATTTGTCAATCGGATTGACAAAATCTGTATTAATGGTACTCAAAATAATTTACAAAAAAATAAAAAAAATAAAAATTTGTGACAAAAATATTACTTGACGAAATATAGAAATAAAAAGAATGTGCAACTTACTGAAAGTTACCGACACCTTGAAGGCGTCAGTTACTTCGGCTCATCTTTTATTAAAAAAATAAATTACGCATTACATCTATTTTAAAATTTCTCTCGAAATAACCAATTTTTGTATCTCCGTCGTTCCCTCTCCGATGGTGCAAAGTTTGGAGTCGCGGTAGTATTTTTCTACCGGAAAATCTTTCGTGTAGCCGTAACCGCCAAACACCTGCACGGCATCGGTGGACACTTCCACGCATATTTCGGACGCATAATATTTCGCCATTGCTGCCTCTTTGGTCATTTTTTTGCCCTGATTTTTCATCTCCGCAGCTTGGCGCGTGAGCAGCTCGGCAGCTTCGATTTTCGTCGCCATATCCGCCAACTTGAACCCTATCGCCTGAAAATTAGCGATTGGCTGACCAAACTGGTGTCGTTCTTTGGCGTATTTTACAGCAGCTTCGTACGCGCCTTTGGCGATACCGAGCGAAAGCGCAGCGATAGAAATGCGTCCGCCGTCCAATATTTTCATAGATTGTATAAAGCCCTCTCCTTCTTTGCCGAGCATCTGGCTTTTGTGGATTCGGCAGTTGTCAAAAACCAATTCCGCAGTTTCGGACGCTCTCATGCCGAGTTTATTTTCTTTTTTTCCAGCGTTGAAACCCTCCGTACCGCGCTCGACGATGAACGCCGACATTCCGCGACTGTCCAACAACTCGCCTGTGCGGACGATGACCACCACCACATTGCCACTGCTGCCGTGCGTAATCCAGTTTTTCGTACCATTGATTACCCAATGGTCGCCGTCGCGAACCGCCACGCACTGCATACGCCCAGCGTCGCTGCCCGTGTTGGCTTCCGTAAGTCCCCACGCGCCAATCCACTTGCCCGTAGCAAGCAACGGAAGGTATTTTTGTTTCTGCTCCTCGTCGCCGAATTGTAGAATATGACCCGTGCAAAGCGAATTATGCGCCGCCACCGACAAGCCGATAGAGCCGCAAACTTTCGCAATTTCTTCGATAACTGTGATGTATTCTTGGTAGCCCAGACCTGCGCCCCCGTAGGCTTCTGGCACCAAAACCCCCATAAAACCCTGCTCGCCAAGTCGGTGCATGAGGTCAATCGGAAAGTGCTGGATTTCGTCCCACTCCATGACGTGAGGACGGACGTTTTGCTCCGCAAAGTCGCGCGCGCTGTCTTTAATAATTTTGAGGTTGTCTAAATCGGTGGCTGCGTACATACGATGTATTTGATAATTTTTTTACTAATGAAAGTGAAGAATATTGTAACGAAAAAAATAGTTTTTTGTTGAAAAAAATGAACAGAAAAATTATCCTAAGAAGAAAGTAGTGTGCATAAAACTATGTCTTTGCTTCGCTTGGGACACAAATTTTGATGCACACTACTTTTATATTGCTTGCGGACGAAGCGGGTCGTTGGGCTTACGCCTTGATGCGCCTCACTTTTTAGCAATATTTTTATTCTCAAAATTTACTTCTCATTGAGTTCAACCCAACAGTTCGTGTTCCTTCAAAAAGTTTTGAAACTTCTCTTTACCTGTTATATTTCCATAACGATTCGACTTTCTATTCCACCAAGGCATGGCGGGGTGAGGAGCGTGTCCGCAATAATAATCACACAAATCTTCATCTGTAAATTCTGCTCTGACTTTTGAACTTACAAAAATAATATGCGTAGGATTGATTATATCCGTTACTTGATAGAATATTTCCGCCCCCTTATCTTTATCGACTTGTGAAACAATTATTGAATCCCCTGTGTTTTCGGCAGGTCGCTGATAAAAATTAAAAAATGCCACATTTGAAAAAAAATGCGAGTCATTTAATGATTTAAAATCAATTTCGAGGGCTGCGGACTCAATATTTCTAAAAATAGTATGCCCGTCTGCTTTATAATTACTCCTTATGGCATACGTCAATATACCCCTTACATCTATGTAATTCTTATCCTCTTCGCTCAAGCCGCTTTCGTCAGAATCATACCATTTCAAAAAATCCACTTTTGTGTCTTTTGGTAAATAATGGCTTTCGCCAACAATTAAAATTCTGTTGGCTCTTTTGTCATAGTTCGAGCCTACGAAAGGAAGTAATTTCGGATACTTTTGATAATGAGAGATGCCGCCCAGTGCCTCGTCATATTTTGTCGTGTAATTTTCCATGTATTAAATTTAATTAAAATAAGTACCCATACGTAAACTATTTTGTTTGAAAAATCCCATAGGGATTAAACGTTTATAAGAAAGCAAATGCCTTACATCTGCGACCCCTTCGGGGTCGGACGTACTCTACCACATATTTTTTCTACAAGTATTTGATGCCTATGGCATCATGTTATAAAATTATTTTTAAATAACTCATGTTACGCAAAAAATATTTTTACTAAAATTTCAGGCAGCATTTTATTCGATGTGACTGTCTTTTCAGACGTGCCTTGTAGAAATTCAAGTTTTTGCAAAAATATCGTCTGGCGAAGCGAAAACTGTTTGAGTCTGGCGGAGCCGACGAGTATTTT
>JAYWGG010000158.1:0-2189 GCA_043778415.1 Saprospiraceae bacterium | reverse complement strand
GTTCATTGGCGTTGGAAGATATTTTTACGATTTTTATTTATTTTACTTTAACCAAACTTTATTCTCATGAAAAAAAGATTCAATCTTTTCCTTTCGGTGTTTATGGTGGTCGGTATGATGTGTGTGACACAGCTGCTTTATGGGCAGTTGCTTACAGTACCGCCTCCGACCATTACCAAAACAATTCCGTCCGCTTCCAATCCGGGGGCGATCGACGCACTGCTCTTCACATCCGAAAGTGCGAGTGCTATTTCCACAAGAATTACCATCAAGTTAGATGATGTCGTGCTCACTGCCGCACAAGCTGCTTCACTTCAGAGTGCGGTCGCTTCAGTTGCATCAAGTATTGAGTCAGCACCTAATGGGCGTAGCAACAGCTATGTATTTCTGATAGATAATTCACTGCGAGCGGCGGGATTTGAGAATGCCTTTATGGCTAAAGAAGTTTCGGTCAATCGAGCCGCATTGTATTTGCTGCGACAAGCAATTCAATAAAAAAAAGATAGAAACCAAGACAGATATTACGATTTATTTTAACCAAATTATTTTATTCTTATGAAAAAAGCGACTTTACACAGTCATCGGCTTCTTTCCGAATTTATGAGTTGTTTTCAGCCCGAAGGTGGCAAGAAGGCGACTACAAAAAACGGTATTCTCCAAAAAACATATCTAATGGCAATCCTTGTGGTTGCTTTTACGGCGTTCTTTTCCTGTGATGTTTATGCCCAAACTTGTGGTATGCCCTCCCCAATTTGTGCTGGGCAGAATGACCCAGGCGTAACGGGTAGTCCTGACCCTTCGGGAACCTTTCTCGGCGGATCGGGTTGTCTGGGCTCTACGCCCAATGAAAACTGGTCCACTATTAGCATTGCCACAAGCGGACAGTTGGTAATGACTGTTCTAAACACAGGTGGGTTCGATGTAGATGCTGCGCTTTATGGTCCTTTTGCAGCAAGTTTAGGTGCAGGTTGTAATGCTGCAGCCGTTGGTGCGCCGATAGTATGTAACTTCGCTACCACAACGGGTACTGCTGCCAATCCAGCATTATCAATAAACAGAGCCGTAACAGCTGGACAAATTTACTACCTTTTAACAACTAATTTTTCAAATCAGGCAGTTACAGTTAGTGTTACCTCGCCAGCAGCTAACACGGCTGGTATATCATGTGCTGCGGTGGCTGCTCCTTGCTCAATCACAGCACTCGCTGCTGGAACACCAGTGGTAAATTGTGTGACTGGAATTTATGATATTCCTATTACCGTGACTTACAGTACTCCTCCCGTCAATGCTGCTACCCCTCCCGTTGTGCAGGGGACTTTGAATGTAAATGGTCAAGTATTTACGATTCCGGCAGGCAATAATGGCGCAGGACCTTACACTCAAATAGTGACGCTCACTGGTTTGATTGCAAACGGTCTGCCTCAAAACGTCACGGCAGTTTTCTCTGCCAATGCAGCTTGTACACTTACGAGTAATGCCTTATATACAGCACCTGCGTACGCAGTCGTATCAGCAGGTTCTAATATAGCTGTATGCCAAAATATTCCACCAACAGCTATTCCATTGAACGGAGCTTTGAGTGGTACTACTGCGGGTGCTAATGCAGTAACCGCCACTTGGAGCATTGTTTCAGGAGGCGGTACTCTAAATGGTAACGCTCCCGCGCTCACTCCTGCGGGCGTAAGTGCAGTCACTTATACGCCTGCGGCGGGATTTACGGGCAATGCAGTTCTTCAACTGACTTCAAGCGACCCTGTCGGACCTTGTATGTCAGTTAGTTCTCAAGTTACTATTACGGTGAATGCGCGACCAGTAGTTACGACTACTAACAGCGGACAGACTATTTGTACGGGCACGAGTTCCACAGCCATTCCATTGGCAAGTGTGACAGCAGGAACTACATTTAGTTGGACGCGTGACAACACGACCAACGTAACGGGTCCTGCTGCATCTGGAACAGGAACTCCAATTCCTGCGGGCATTTATACAAATGCGACAACTACTCCACAAACAACAATATATACTATCGTTCCTACTGGACCGAGTGGCTGTGTAGGAAATCCTATTACGGCGACCGTCACCGTCAATCCGCGTCCAGTGGTAGCTGCGCAAGCTGCTCCAATACCGATTTCGCGTTGTAGTGGTAGTCCAGCCAATATTCCTTTGGCTACCAATCCAGTAGTTCCGGG
>JAYWGG010000157.1:0-24632 GCA_043778415.1 Saprospiraceae bacterium | reverse complement strand
CCAATCTCGAAGGAAAAATTTTATACACCGAAAAGGTAATTTTGGATAGAAATAATTTGATACCAATAATGGTGAATACACTTTCTGCGGGTACTTATTTTGTTCAAATCCAGACTGAAAAACAACAAATTACACAAAAATTTGTCAAACTTTAAACGATTTTTTTAAGGAATATGAATCCAAATAATTATGTTGCAATAATGGCGGGCGGAGTAGGGAGCAGATTTTGGCCCGCCAGTAGGACTGCCAAGCCCAAGCAGTTTTTAGATATTCTGGGAGTTGGAAAATCCTTGTTGCGACTGACTTTTGAGCGATTTTTGGCGGTTTGTCCGCCCGAAAATTTCTTGATTGTCACCAACGAAATGTATAAAAATTTGGTTTTGGGGCATCTACCAGAACTCAACGAACATCAGGTTTTGTGCGAGCCGTCGCGCAATAACACTGCACCGAGCGTAGCTTACACCGCTTTTCGTTTGCAGAGCATAAATCCCGATGCGAACTTTGTGATTGCGCCCTCCGATCATATTATTTTGAACGAAAATGAGTTCGTCCGAATCATCAATCAGGCTTTGGATTTCACGGCTTCCAACGACGTACTTGCTACGCTCGGTATCCATGCTACCCGTCCAGACACGGGCTACGGGTACATAAATTTTCATAAAGAAGCAAAAAATGGCATTCACAAAGTAAAGAAATTTACAGAAAAACCAGATTTAGAAAATGCTAAAAAATTCGTCGCAAGCGGCGAATTTTTATGGAATGCAGGTATTTTTGTTTGGACGGCGAAAGCAATTTTAAAATCTATCGAGCTAAATGCCCCAGAAGTCTATCACACATTGCTTGCGGGAAAAGATGTTTACAATACAGAAAAAGAAGAGGCATTTATTCAAGAAAATTATCCGAAAACGCCAAATATTTCGATTGATTATGCCGTAGCAGAGAAAGCGGATAATATTTATACCATTCCGTCAGAGTTTGGTTGGTCGGATTTAGGAACTTGGGGTTCGCTGCACGCAGAATCTTCCAAAGATGAAGCGGAGAATGTTGTAAATGGCGAAAAATTCATCATTCAGAATACGTCCAACTGTTTGATTAGAGTTCCGAAAGAAAAGTTGGTGGTTATCAAAGATTTGGAAGATTATATCGTGATAGACGAAGAAGATGTTTTGTTAATTTTTCCAAAATCCAAAGAGCAGGAAATAAAAAAAATAACGCAGGAGATTGAAAAAAAGTTTGGTGAGGTTTATTTGTGAAGATTTTACGAATGTTTTTTTTACAAAATTTTCAGCAAATAATAAGTTTCTAATTTATTTTTACGCGTACTCGGATTAAGAAATTCCCAGTTTAGCATTGTCACGCGATATTCAGAAAATGAATTGATTAGCTCGTAGTTTTCTGTTTTATTTTGCAACTTCAAGTAAGCGTTTGCATCTACTATGATGTAATTCCCACTTTTTGCGACGGAATCTTGAAGTGCTGCGAAAGGAAAAATATGCTTTCCGTAAAAGCACAAACTATGGCTGCGAGGACTGTCTATGATGTACGTTTTATCAACAGGAATCCTTTTTTCGCAAATGTATCTGCCTAAATTATTCCCCATTTGGTAAGTCAAAAGTTGGGGATAAAAATGAAAAGTCATCAAGATATTGAAAGTGAAAATAACGTAAATGGACAAATAAACTACTTTGTAGTCAGACCAAATATTTGGTAACTTCCATAAAAAATACAATCCTACTGTTGCCAAAACAATGAATATATTCCAAAAATAAGCGTCACTGATAAAGATAAAATTGATAATTGTGAAGCATAAAACCACGATAGCCAAAAGTAAAATATACTGTATAATGTGTATGTATTTGTTTGTCAGTGTGAACTTTTTTTCTTCGGTCATTTCCCAGATAATTTGAGCTGTAAAAATTGCCGCCATCGGAAAAACAACAAAAATATAGTGCGGAAGCTGATATTTGGAACTTCCAAGACACAAATAAGTAGCAACAAAAGCAATAAATGGCAAAATTTTATTTTTGTCACGTTTTGTGTCTTTTTTTTCTAAAATTGCTTTCAAATTACTGAATATACCAACTACAAAAAATAAAATCCAAGGCATAAAAGACCACAACATATTGACGAAAAGGAAGCTGATATTTGCGCCGTTGTTCCACTCACTTTCGCCTGTAATCCTGCCAAAACTTTGCGTCCAATAAAAAAAACGCAGACCCGAAATATTGGTTTTGTCGTAAAGATTCTTTTCGGGGTGAAGGTCAAATTGTTGGTACAAGCCGTAGCTCATCGGAGCCAAAATGATTAAAATAATTATAATTCCTACTAAATATTGCCACCTGAAAAAGTGCGAATATTCTTTTTTGTACAAAAAAAACAAACTGTAACTAATCACTGGGACAACGATAGCTACTGGACCTTTCGCCAACAAACCTAAACCAATACCTACAAATGCAAGAAAAAAATTCATATTTTTGCCGTCACGATTATCGGTAAATGCAGCCTGCAACTTCCAAAAAGAAAATATGACACAAGCCGCCAGAATAGTGTCTGTCCTGATGTCATTGGTTATCAAAAACCACGCTTGGCAAGTCGCCAAAATCAGCGCGGCAAGTACCGAAATTGATACATTAAAAATAAGTCGGCTGAACTTGTAGGTACAAAAAACAGCAAAAATAGCCGTCAGAATAGATGGTAATTTGTAAGCAAAGTTATTGATTCCGAAAATTTTTATGCTCCAACTACCCAACCAAAAAAGCAGTGGCGGCTTGTCTAAATAATCATATTGCAAGTCATAAATCTGTAAAAAACTATTATTTTCCAACATTTCTCTGCACATCGAGGCATATTGCGCAGCGTCAATATCCATTACATCGACTCCTATACTCGCAAAATAGAGTAAAAAAACAGCCGAAAAACCTATACAAATAATATTTTTTATATTCATCGTGACATTGTTCATTTTTTATTTTTCAAAAAATATTCCTCCAACTCTACCCTACTGAATGCGGACAAACAATTTTTGGCTTCGAGTCCGCCTTTGCGTGCCACATGGACTCCGTATTTGATGAGTTCGATTCCTTCTTTGCTGTGCGCATCTGGATTGATGGATAAAAGCACTTTTTTTTCTATTGCATACGAAATCCAACGCCAATCTAAATCCAAACGATACGGGTGCGCATTAATCTCAATGGCGACATTGTTAGCGGCACAAGCATCTATAACTCTTTGATAATCAATAGGATAGCCCGCTCTCGAAAGCAACAATCTACCTGTTGGGTGTCCCAAAATAGTCGTATGAGGATTTTCTATTGCTTTCAGAATCCTGCTGGTAGCTTTTTCGATATTCATTTTTAGGTTGGAGTGGACAGAAGCAATTACGAAATCCAACTGGCTCAAAATTTCATTTTCGTAGTCCAAAGAGCCGTCATTTAGAATATCCGATTCTATACCTTTGAAAATTTTGAACGGTACAAGTTCTTGATTTAATTTATTAATTTCGTTTATTTGTGACAAAAGTTGTTCTTCTTTTAACCCGTTGGCATAAAAAGCTGCTTTGGAGTGGTCTGTGATGCCCAAGTACTCAAATCCTTGGTTTTTGGCGTGCAAAGCCATCTCACGCAGGGTGTGAATCCCGTCGCTCCAAGTGCTGTGCGAATGTATAACTCCCTTAATATCAGTGACTTCTATCAGAGTCGGCAGTAAATTTTTCTTAAAATCATAGCCTTTTTCGCGAAGTTCGGGCGGAACATATTTGAGCGCAGCTTTATTGAAAACTTGACTTTCCTCTGAACAATTTGAAAGGTCAATTTTGGACTTCTCGGCGTAAAAATCTTCCAAAAACTCGGCACTGCCTGTTAATCGAAACAGTTCGGTACCAAAATTTTCAACCGATGTGCAGGAAATTGTGACGGGATATTTTTCTAAATATTTTCCTGTTACCGAATTTTCGTTTGTTGAAAAATATTCAAAATTCAGAATTTTTGATATTTCTATCAGATGTGAGGGCGTAGAAATCAAAATTTCTATATCTGAAAGTATTTCACATTTTCGACGAAGCGCGCCATAAAAATCTATTTTTTTGGGCAAAAAAGATATTTTAAGTTGGTTTATTAGGATTGAAGCGGCATTTTCAATTTCTGAAAAATGAAATTGTGATTCTGATTTTTTAAAGAACTCCAACTTGTTGAGGAGGTCTTTTTGCGTTTTTTCGCCGAAGCCTTTTAGTTCAATTAACCTATTTTCGTGACAGGCGTATTCGAGTTCGCCGATAGATTCTATTTCTAACTCTTTCCAAACAGTTCGGATTTTTTTTGCCCCAAAACCAGAGATTTTCAACATTTCCTGCACTCCGACGGGCGTTAGTTCTCGAAATTTTTTCAGCAGCGTCAAGTCGCCAGTGCGGATAATTTCTACTATTTTTTCGCTAATCGCTTTTCCGACTCCTTTTATTGCCGTTAGTTCGTCCAAAGACATAGCAGTAATGGGTGTTCCGAGTTTGCGAAGCGTCAAATATGCGTTTTGGTAGGAGCGTATTTTGAACGTGTTTTCTTCGTGCAGCTCCATAATCGTCGCCAACTCGTCAAAAATTTCAGCAATAAGTTTATTAGTCATAAGATTTGTTTTCTTTCACTCAAAAGTAGAAAAAATAAAAGGTTGAGCCAATAAAATTTCCAAAAAAAGCACAAATTTTAGTTTTAATATCCAAAATAGCGAAGCTAAAATACTTCTATGAGCGTTAAATTCTAAAAAAATCGATGGACTTTGGCAATAAATTGGTATATTTGTTTTTTGAAATTGTAGGCTGCAAGCAGGCGGAGTTTGGTTTTGCCGTTTGTAGAAAATCCTGTGAGTTGGGTGTGGTATTTAACGAACTTTTGTTATAAAAACTTTAAAATTATTTATATAAATGTGTAAAATAGATTCAGATATTGGAGCAGTATTAATTCACGGTCATCCAAATGAATGTGTTTATTGTCACAAGACAATAATTCCAAAGTATTTATATGGACACAATATTGACAGAGTTTTGGAGGTAATAATTATTTGTCCAAATCAAGAATGTTCTAAATCTTTTATTGGTTACTACTATCTAAATTATAATGATGACCTACAAATTTACAGATACGAAGGACGGACATCTGTAGGCAATTTAATTGGTAAAAAATTTAGCGAAACAATTCAATCAATTTCTGAAAGTTTTGTTAAGATCTACAATCAAGCATATGCGGCAGAGCAGCAAAATTTATTAGAAATCTGCGGAGTTGGTTATCGAAAGGCTTTAGAGTTTTTAATAAAAGATTATATAATTTCTATCATACCAAACGAGCAAGAGAAGGTAGTAAAAGAGCCATTAAGTTACTGTATTACGAAATTTGTAGACGATGTTAATATCCAAGACGTCGCTAAAAGAGCTGCTTGGTTAGGAAATGACGAAACCCACTATTTTAGAAAATGGGAGGGTAAAAATCTTGATGATCTGAAAACTTTAATAAACTTGGTTGTTTATTGGATAGAAAGTAAGCATTTAACAAAGAAATTTATTACGGAAATGCCAGACAAAACATAAATTATGTTGAATTTCTGAAAAATATTTACTTTCAGTGAGCAGTAACTACGAGAAAGCGTAGTTATATTTCGCTATCAGCTTTCACCACACAACACCAGTAAATCTAATAATCAAAAACCAAAAACAACCCTTTTTTTAAAATTTTAAACCAACATAACATGGAATCTACTGCTTTAACCTCGAAAACAAATATCAATCCAATCTCAAAACTGCTGCTTTGTTTGGTGTTGCCGATTTCTGTAGGTGGCTTTTCTGCCTATCTTACTAACGGCGAAGCGAGTGGCGAGTGGTTCAGAACACTCCTCAAACCGTCTTTCAATCCGCCTGCTTTCTTGTTCGGACCCGTGTGGACGTCCCTTTATATTTTGATGGGTATTGGCGTGTTTTTGGTATGGAATACGCCAAAAACTGCGCTCCGACAACACGCGCTTTTTATATTTGTGGTGCAGTTATTTCTCAACTTTTGGTGGAGTATTTTATTTTTTAAGATGCACCTTACTTTTGTCGCCGTCATTGACATTTTGTTGATGTGGGTTATGATTGCTTACATGATTGTACTTTTCAAAAAAATAAAACCAATCGCCGGCTACCTACAAGTTCCCTATCTGCTTTGGGTCAGCTTCGCAACGGTACTCAACATTTCACTTTGGTATTTGAATAAGTAAACAAGGAGTGATAAGTTTTTAGTCACACAAGTGATTGATAATCAATTCAATGCAATATTTTTATCACAAATAATTCTGTAAAATATTTAATCCAAATTTCCGTATATTTGTCTTTGGAAATAAAATATAAAACAATGACAGACGACAAAAAACGAATTCCTCTTATACGTTTTGATTGGGCGATGAAAAAGTTGCTTCGTCAGAAGGCAAATTTTGATATTTTAGAAGGCTTTTTGAGTGAACTACTCAAAGAAAATATCAAAATCACTCGAATTTTAGAAAGCGAAGGCAACAAAGAAGAGGAGAATGACAAATTCAATCGGGTTGATATTTTCGTGGAGAACGAAAAAGGCGAACTCTTAATTATAGAGGTGCAAAATACCCAAGAGTACGATTATTTTCAGCGTATTTTGTATGGCGTATCAAAGGCGATAACCGAATATATGCGGGAAGGCGAAGAATATGCAGAAGTTAAGAAAATTATTTCTATTACCATCGCTTATTTTGACTTGGGGCAAGGCAAAGATTACGTCTATCACGGCACTACCAATTTTGTCGGATTGCACAAAAAAGATACATTAGACCTCTCTATTGCGCAACGCAACCTGTACGGCGCAAACACGCCTGCCGAGCTGTATCCCGAATATTGGCTATTGAAGATCGGTAATTTTAAGAATCTCGTCAATGATACTTTGGACGAATGGTTGTATTTTTTTAAAAATGCAGAGGTTATGGACGATTTTAGTGCAAAAGGTCTGGCACAGGCAAAGCAAAAATTAGCCGAAATGAAGCTCAACGACGAAGAACGCATCGCATATCGGATTTACCGACGTGGCTTGCACGACCGCGCCAGCGAAGAATACAATAAAAATATTGAAAACCGAGAAAAAATAGCTGAAGCGTTAGCGGAGGCAACAGCTGAAGGAAAAGCTGAAGGGAAAGCTGAAGGGAAAGATGAAGGAAAAGCTGAAGCCGAAGCGAATGCGGCAATCGAAAAAGAACTAACAATTTTAAATTTTCATAAGCTGGGTGTTTCTACTGCAAATATCGCTGCGGCTATGAATACAAGTGAAGACAAAATAGCCGCAATTATTGCAAAGCACGACCAATAAAATATCCACTTATTTATTTGTAAGTTCTTGCACTTAAATAGATTATATTTTAACTTTGACATAAAACATTGATTATCAATAATTTAAACGACTAAAAACTAAAAATCAATAACTAAAAACTATTTAATATATCAATCGCCACACTTATTTATGGCATCAATTATTCCGTTAGCACACAAATTCACTTTTGCAAATTGGTAAATATGTTGCCGAATAAATAAATAAAAATTAGTGATAAATTGGTATATTTGTTTTGTTATTTGCACAAAGAATTTTTTGTTGGGAAAAATGCGAAAATACAAAATCTATATACTCAAATTCTCAATAATTACTGATAAATTTTTACTATAAAATTTGTAGATATAACCAATGATGACGGACGAAGGATTGAGAGAAGCATACATCGAAGCAGACAAGCAAAACTGGACCAAACAAGAACTCGAAGACTATGAAAGAGCTTCGATAAAGGAAAGAGATGAAATTGGCAGAATTGAATTTACCGAAAACAAAAAGTGAAAAAAATCGGCAGAGCAATGAAGGAAAAAGGATATCCTTTGGAGGCAATTACTGAATTGACGGAGCTAACAAAAGACGAGATAGAAAAACTTTAAAAAACTATTACCAAAGCGACCGCGCCATTATTGCTAACAACGGTTTTGTGAAATAAAAAAGATTTTTATTTTTTATGAAAAATATGACAATTTTAGCCATCGAATCTTCTTGTGATGACACGTCTGCGGCGGTGATTCAGAATGGAAAAATTTTGAGTAATTGTATTGCAAATCAAGAGGCGCACCAGTTGTATGGCGGCGTGGTGCCAGAAGTGGCTTCGCGCGCGCATCAAGAAAATATTATTCCGGTGGTAGATGCGGCACTAAAAAAATCCAATATAAATTTGTCGGATTTGGACGCTGTTGCGTTCACTCGTGGTCCCGGTTTGATGGGTTCTTTGTTGGTCGGCGTGTGCTTTGCGAAGGCTTTGGCGTTGAGCCTAAAAATTCCGATGATTGAAGTGAACCACATGAATGCTCATGTTTTGGCGCATTTTGCGGAGTCACCATTTCCAGATTTTCCTTTTTTATGCCTAACTGTTTCGGGCGGACATACGCAGATAGTGTTGGTAAAAAATCATCTTTCTATGGAAGTCATAGGCGAAACCCTCGACGATGCGGCAGGCGAAGCATTCGATAAAACGGGCAAAATATTGGGTTTGAACTATCCCGCCGGACCGATTATTGACAAATTAGCGCGATTAGGGACTCCCAAATTTGTGTTTGCCGAGCCGCAAATTGCTGGTTTGAATTTTAGTTTCAGCGGCTTGAAAACGTCTATTTTATATTTTCTCAAAAAAGAAGTCAGTCACAATATCAATTTTATTTCAGAAAATCTAAATGATATTTGCGCTTCTGTCCAATCGTCAATAATCAAAATTTTACTCAAAAAACTTAAAAAAGCAGCGAAAGAACACGGAATAAAAAACATCGCTATCGCAGGCGGTGTTTCAGCAAACAGTGGTTTGCGGGCGGCGTTGTTGGAGGAAGGGGAGAAATTGGGCTGGCGGACATTCGTGCCGCGCTTCGAGTACTGCACGGACAACGCAGCGATGATTGCAGTTGCGGCGCAGTATAAATATGCTAATTCTGATTTTGTTGGTCAGAGTGTTACGCCGTCGCCGAGGTTGGCGATGAGTTAATTTTTACGGTTCGGAGTTCGATTCCATTCCTCTTTTTGGGCAAATTCTACGATTCTTTTTACGAAGCCCATGAGCGATAAAAAAACCAAATATCCGAAGGTAATCACAAAAAATATCCATTGATACGAACCCGCTTCGTCTATCCAAATCGAAGAAATTAGGTAAGCTGCGCCAGCAGACGCACTCGCCAAGCCGATAAAACCAGCAAAAGAAAGCAACCAATATTTGTTCAAGTCCATAGCGGACAGACTAAAAATACTGTTGGATATAGAAAAAAGCAACAAAAATGCTGAAGCTGACATCCAAGGAAAAAGCTCATCTACTCCAAGAATATTGAACTTGTGACAAAGTTTGCCTACCAACATAACAAACAGGGCGACTGCAAAAGTCAGGGCTGCGTGAAGTATCGGGCTGACTGCTTTGTTGAAAAGCGAATCAGAATTATCACGTTTGTCGGTGCTGTGTTGGTCCAAATTATTGAGCATATTTAATTTCTTTTTTTTAACAAAATATATGTATTTTAGTTGTTAGTTTTTTGAAAAATCTGTTATAATATCGCCCATCAAGTCGTATTCTTCGGCACCAGTGATGCGCACTATCGCAAAATCTCCGATGCGAACAAAGTTATTTTTGGCATTTACCAAAACCTCGTTATCGACTTCGGGAGAGTCAAACTCGGTCCTGCCAATAAAAAATTCGCCTTCTTTTCGGTCAAAAAGCACTCTTTGAGTTGTCCCGATTTTGGCTTCGTTTTTTGCCAACGAAATAGATTTTTGGAGTTCCATTAGTTGCGCCGCTCTATCTGCTTTGACTTCGGGTGCTACGTCGTCCAAAAGTGCGTGGGCGGAAGTTCCCTCCTCATGTGAGTACTGAAAAACTCCCACTCTATCAAATTCCATCGCTGTCACAAAAGCGCATAAATCTTGAAATTCTTCGTCAGTTTCTCCCGGAAATCCCACTAAAAATGTGGTACGAATAGCGATATTGGGTACTTTTTGGCGGGCAATTTTGACCAATTCGACGGTTTCTTCTCGCGTAATTTGCCTTTTCATACGGCTCAAAACGGCATTGTTGGCGTGCTGTAATGGCAAATCCAAATAATTACAAACTTTCGGCAATTTTGCCATTTCATCAAAAATTTCGGTCGGAAACTTACTCGGATACGCATAATGTAGGCGAATCCACTCGATGCCAGCTACTTCAGAAAGCTCGGAAAGCAGGCGTGGCAACTCTCGTTTTTTGTAAATATCCAAGCCATAATAGGTCAGCTCTTGAGCAATTAACAAAATCTCTTTCACACCAAATTTTGCCAAATTTTTTGCTTCTCTTACCAAATCTTCTATTGTGCGCGAAACGTGTTGCCCGCGCATCAGAGGGATAGCACAAAAAGAGCAGGTGCGACTGCAGCCCTCCGAAATTTTCAAATACGCAAAATGTTGGGGCGTAGTAGTTCGCCGCTCGCCAATCAATTCGTGCTTAAAATCTATATTGAATTTCGCTAAAAGTGCAGGCAACTCAAGCGTTCCGAAGTAAGCATCTACTTCCGGAATTTCTTCTTCCAACTGGTCTTTGTAGCGTTGCGAAAGACAGCCAGTGACGTATAATTTTTCAATTTTTCCCTTATTTTTTAGGTCAGCATATTGCAAAATAGTGTCCACCGACTCTTGTTTTGCGAGGTCAATAAAGCCGCAAGTATTGACCACGATAATATTCGCATCGGAATCTTCGCGGTCGTGATGGACTTCTAACTCGTTGTGAGTCAGTTGGGTAATCAGATTTTCGGAGTCCACCAGATTTTTAGAACAACCCAAAGTGATGACACTTATTTTATCTTTTTTTAAGGACTTTGTTTTCATGGCACAAAATTACGAAAAAGTTACAGAAAAAATCAGTTTATTCGGATACCTTTGCCAAAATTTTATTTCATGATTTCATTAATTTGTTCTATTTTATGTTCCACTTTGTTGGTCTTAATTTTTAGTCAATTCGCAAAAAACAAAGTTCATACGCTGCAAGCGATAGTCGTCAATTATTTTGTGTGCGTGCTTTGCGCTTGGCTTACGCTCGGAAAATTTCCGATTCAAGCGACTGATTTTTTGCAATCTTGGTTTCCGTTTGCTATTTTTTTAGGACTAAATTTTATTGTTGGCTTCAATATGGTGGCGGGGACTGTCCAGTATTTTGGCGTTCCGGTAGCTTCGGTTATGCAAAAAATGTCCCTTGTGATGGTGATTGGATTTACATTTTTTTTCTACCACGAGCATTTGGATTTGTACAAAATAATAGGATTGGTGACAGCTTTTGGGGCAATTTGGTTCAGCAGTCGTCCCGAAAAATTGTCACAAACCGAAGAAAATAAAATTGTCACTCAAAACGATAAATCGGATAAATTTGTACTCATTTTTCCTGTCTTAACTTTGCTGTTGAGTGGTGTTATTGATGTCACATTTTACTACGTCCAGCGCACCGTAAGTCCACGGTCAGGAGCGAATTTAGGATTTATTTCTCTTTTGTTCGGCACTGCGGGACTTTTTGGATTTATTTTTGTTTTGATAGGTTTTGCGTTAAAAAAATACACTTTTGAATGGAAAAATGTGATAGCTGGCGTTATTTTGGGTATTCCGAACTTCGGTTCGACCTTTTTTTTCCTAAAAGCGATGAATGAAGGTTGGGAAGGCAGCGTCTTTTTTCCACTCAACAATGTTGGTATTATTGTCGCATCAACTTTTGCGGCACTTTTTTTCTTGAAGGAAAAAATCACTACGTCCAAAATAATTAGCATTGTATTGTCACTTTTTGCGATTTTTTTTATCACTTTGAATAAATAAATTTCATGATTTAGACAAGTCACAATACTTCGAGATAAAATATTTTATTTACTTCTAAAAATAGCACAAATAATACTCGTGGCGATTGCTGCGTTTAGAGATTCTGCTTTGCTTCCCAAATGTTTTTCTATGAATATTGGATTTGAAATATGCGGTAAATTGTGGCTGCGTATGCCGCCGCCTTCGTTTCCGATGACTATAATACCGCACTCCTTTTCTTGCTTCGAAAGCTCAAAAACATTGGTGGCTGCTCCGTCCAAGACAGCTCCAAAAATAGGCGTGTCGGGCATTAAATTTTTTAATTCAGCCAAAGAAATTTCGATAATTTGTACGCGCAGAAAAGAACCCATCGAGGCTTGTATCACTTTTGGACTCTGAAAATCTACAGTATCGGGAGAGCAAAAAATATTTTTAATCCCAAACCAGTCCGCAATTCTCAAAATCGTTCCCATATTTCCTGGGTCTTGGATTCCGTCTAAATACAAAGAAATGGTGTCACAAGTTTGACTATAATTAATATTTATTTCAGGTTTTTCGAGTACTATTAGTACCTGATTGGGCGTTTCTAAACAGGATATTTTTTTTAGCTCCGCAACGCTTACCGTTTCGTAGGCAACAGATTTTAGGCTTGGTTTGTGGTCGGCAATCCAGCTTTCGGTAGCAAAAATCATTTCTATCGGAACTAATTTTTCATTCAAAACTTCAGAGGCTATTTTTGTGCCTTCCACCAAAAATTTGTTGTATTTTTGTCTGAATTTTTTTTGGTGCAGCGACTGCACATATTTGATTTTGCTTTGAGAAAACATTTTAAAAATTTATTTTTTACAAAAAATCGCTATCTAATTTTTATTTTGGGAATGCAGAAAAAGTAAATAATTTATTTTAGATGCGTTCCTTACCACAAAATACAATGAATAAATTAAAATATTATTTTTACTCTCTCGCCTGTTTCTTGACTTTGTGGTCGAGTTGCAGCTCGAGCAGATATGTAAAAGATGGACAATTTTTTCTTTCCGAAAATAAGATTAAGCTCGAATCTTCGGCAAAGTTAGCAAATCAAGAACAGTTGCTGTTAGAATTATCGGCATTATTGAAGCAAAAACCGAATGGAAAAGTTCTTTTTCTCAATAGAAGATGGCTGCATTACTATTCGAGGGGCTTGATAAAACGAAATTTTGGAGAGGTTCCCGTTTTTTTGGATACCGAAGCTGCCAAAGACGCGTCTTCCAATATGGTCAAATTGCTGCACAAACGCGGATATTTGGACGCACAGGTTCTGAATGAATTTGTAAAAAAACGCACGCATTGGTTCAGTGGAGATAAAAAAAATCCCAAGTCGGCTGTTTCGGTCTATCGCGTTTTTACCAATCGTCCGTATTTGGTGGATTCGCTTTTTTATACTTCGGAGGATACAGGAATTTTGAACTTACTAAAAATGTCACAAAACAGTTCTTTTTTTAAGAAAAATGAACTATTGGATAGTAGAAAATACGATCAAGAAACAGCGCGGATTACAAGTTTGCTAAAAAACAACGGCTATGCTACTTTCGCCTCCAATTTTATTTCGCCTACTTTGGATAGCAACAATCATCGGGTAAATGTGGTGCTTGACGTGCAGCTTTCTCCTGATGCCAAGCCTCACCAAATATATACTATCGGAGAGATTTTGATTCGTCCGACCAATAAAATAAAGGATTTAGACGCAGTCGAAACAGATACTGTTATCCAAAATTTTCGTTTTATTATGCAATCAGATAAAAATAAAATTTCGACAGATGCAGTAACTCACTTTTTTTTATTCCGAAAAAATGATTTATACAATCAGTCGGCAATAGATAGGAGTTTTCAAAAAATCAATAGTTCGGGGCTTTACAAATTCGTAAATGTTCGCTCTAAAATAGACACATCAGACAATTCTCGAATAAATTTTGAAGTCACATTAACGCCAGAAAAAAAAATGACTGCGCAGGCAGAGTTGGACGTTCATTTTAGTAATAATATTGCGCCGCAAACCATTAGTAGCAGATATTTATTCGGACCTTCACTCAACTTGCTATTCAAAAATCGTAATTTTTTGGGTGCTGGCGAAACATTCTCTATCTCAACAGACTTCGGTTTTGATTTAGACCAAACTTTTAGAAACATAAACTTACTGAACTTCAAATTGCAGCCAACTTTGTCATTTGCAAAGTACATTGACCTCTACGGACTGAAATATTTATTTTCCTCCAAAGATAATAAATGGTATAATATATTGAAGAACAACGGAGTATCCCAAATTTCATCTACGTTGAGTTATCAAAAATTTTTTAACGCTTACGAAAACTGGTTGGCAACAGCGAGTTGGGGCTTTCAGCTAAAATCCGAAACCGCTACTGGCAGTCATAACTTGAAAGTCAATCATTTTGGTGTTGATTATCTCAATCCGACTACAAGCACCGCTTTTGACTCTATTATTGCCAATAATCCACTGCTAAAAAATGGATTTGTACCGCAGTTATTTACTGGTTTTTTGATTAGAGATATGTCACATTCTTGGATAAAATCAACAAATATGTCTGGCGAATCTTGGCAAATACTTACTAATTTTGAGCTTTCGGGATTAGAGTTACTCGTGGCGGAAAAAATTTTGAACAAGCAAATTCGCTTTCTTAATGTTTTTGAGTTCGCTAAATTCTTACGTTTGGAATCTGATGTGCGCTACCAACGTCAATTTGCGGGCGGCAACGTTCTCGCCACACGCTTGAGGGCTGGGATTGTTTTGCCTTTCAGCAAGTCCCAAAATATTCCGTACATCAAGCAGTTTTTTCTCGGCGGACCAAACAGCATCAGAGGTTGGCGCGTCCGAGAGTTGGGACCGGGAGCTTTTAATGATACTGCGGCTACCAAAAATTCATTTTATTATCAATCTGGTGACATCGTGTTGGAGGGAAATATCGAGCATCGCTTTCCGATTTGGTGGCGTGTGAAAGGTGCAACTTTTTTGGACATCGGCAATGTTTGGAACTTGCGACCAGACCCCGCTCGCCCCGAATCAAAACTACCAAACATAAATCAACTTTGGAATCAATTAGCCATCGGAACGGGTTTTGGAATCCGTGTTGATGCTTCTTTTGCTATCGTTCGGTTTGATTTGGGCTACAAACTCAAAAACCCTTTTGCAGACGAAAACGGTCGCCGTTGGATAATTCAGAAATCATCTGACCTCAAATTTTCTGAAATTAATTGGAATTTTGGAGTTAATTATCCATTTTAGTGACAGGGATTAATCCTAATTTTTTACCTTCTGCTAACATAAACTCAAATCCATCGGCTTCGCTGTTGGAAATAATACCATCTAAAATTGCTTCGCGAATAGCATTTTTTATAATCCCTACTTCGCGCGCAGGTTTGATGCCGAATGTTGCCATAATAATCTCGCCCGTAATCGGCGGCTGCCAGTTTCGAACTCTGTCACTTTCTTCGACTTCTTTCAATTTTAGCCGCATCAGTTCGTAGCCTTCCAGATAACGCCTGACTTTATTAGGATTTTTGGACGTAATATCTGCTTCGCAAAGCAACATCAAGTCGTCGATATCATCTCCAGCATCAAAAAGTAGGCGGCGAATCGCTGAATCCGTAACTTCCTCTTTCGTAAGACTAATCGGGCGAAGATGCAGATAAACTAACTTCTGGACATACCTCAATTTGGCATCGGTAGGCAAACGAAATCGCTTAAAAATGCGCGGACACATCGCCGCTCCGAGCGTTTCGTGACCGTGAAATGTCCAGCCCACTACATCGTCAAAGCGTTTGGTGGGGGGTTTTGCGATGTCATGGAAAATTGCCGCCCAACGCAACCAAATATTATTAGATTTTTTGCAAACGCCGTCTAAAACCTCCAAAGTGTGGTAAAAATTATCTTTGTGACCTTTGCCTTTCACAAAATCCACGCCATATAATGCAGCCATTTCGGGAAAAATAAGATGCAATAAACCAGTATCAAACAACTGCTTGAAGCCGGTGGAGGGAACTTCGGAGGCGATTATTTTTTCTAATTCACTCGTAATTCGTTCTTTTGAAATAATATGAATTCGGTCGCGATGTTCCGAAATAGCGTCAAATGTTTTTTCTTCTATCCTGAAACCCAACTGAGCAGAAAATCGGACGGCGCGCATCATGCGAAGTGGGTCGTCGGAGAAAGTTTGTCCTGCTTCAAGTGGCGTTTGCAGGATTTTGTCTTCGAGGTGTCGAAGTCCGTTGAAAGGGTCTATAATCTGCCCAAAGTCTGCATCGTTGAGGCTGACCGCCAGCGCATTGATGGTAAAATCCCTTCTATTTTGGTCGTCTTCGAGCGTTCCTTCCTCCACAGTTGGGTTGCGCGAGTCGTGCCGATAGGATTCCCTGCGTGCGCCTACAAATTCGATTTCCATATCTTCGTGGCGCAGCATTGCCGTCCCAAAACGGCTGTAAGTAACGACTCGCGGGCGCGGAAAAAGCCTATTTGCCAACGCCTCCGCCAACTGAATCCCACTTCCGACACACACAATATCCATATCTTTTGACGGTCTCGCCAGCAGTCGGTCGCGGACATAGCCGCCGACGATATAGGCTGGAAAGCCGAGTTCTTTTGCGGCTTCGCCAATTTGTTTTAAAATCGCAATTTCATCTTTATTGATATGAAAAAACATAGGTTTTTTTGTAGAATAAATTTTTATACCGCTTCCACATTGGAGTACACGTCGTGAATTTCGTCCAAAATAGCGTATAATTCTTCGGGGATTTCGGTGGAAACCAACTGCATACGGAAGTTTTTGATGTTTTCAAATCCGCGAAAATAATTGGCGTAATGGCGGCGCATTTCGAGTATTCCTAATTTTTGACCTTTCCAAGCGATAGAATTTTGAAGATGTTGGCGTGCTGCGTCCACGCGTTCTTCGGTGCTGGGTGGTGTGTGTAGCTCGCCGGTAGCGAAATAATGTTTGATTTCTCTAAATATCCAAGGGTAGCCGATGCTGGCGCGCCCAATCATAATGCCGTCTACGCCATAACGCTCTCGGTAGAGTTTGGCTTTTTGAGGCGAATCAATGTCACCATTTCCAAAAATCGGAATTTTTATTCGTGGATTATTTTTTACTTTGGCTATCAAAGACCAATCCGCATCGCCTTTGTACATCTGTTCGCGGGTGCGCCCATGAATAGAAAGTGCCTGAATACCGATGTCTTGCAGCCGCTCCGCCACTTCTTCGATGTTGAGCATAGAGTTGTTCCAGCCCAAACGAGTTTTGACGGTGACTGGCAAATTAGTAGATTTTACAATCGCTTCTGTGAGTTTTACCATTTTTGGTACATCTTTCAGAATGCCTGCGCCTGCGCCTTTGCAAGTCACTTTTTTGACTGGACAACCGAAATTAATATCTAACAAATCTGGTCCCGTAGCTTCTACAATCCTTGCCGCCATCGTCATCGGCTCTTCATCGCCGCCAAAAATTTGTATTCCCACAGGACGCTCTTCGTCAAAAATATCTAATTTTTGCCTACTTTTGATAGCATCACGAATCAGACCTTCCACGCTGATGAACTCCGTGTACATCATATCTGCGCCAAACTTTTTGCAAAGCGCACGAAACGGTGGGTCGCTCACGTCTTCCATCGGCGCAAGCAAAAGGGGAAATTCTCCGAGATTAATTGTTGAAATTTTTACCAAAATATTTCGTTTTGGGACAAAAGTACGGGAAAATATTAAAGAGTTTAACAATTAAAGAAGTTGTTTAGACTTTTTTACTCGAATTGGACTGATTTTTCTGCAAATCCTCACTACGGAAGCTAAAACTCAAGACTACAGAATTTTTTTCTTTTTTTACACCCAACTTTGCACGCACGTCACGCAGCACCTCGAGGGTCGAAACAGCGAGATTGGCTACTTCTTCGTCGTCCCAATTCGGAAACTGCGCCAAACTGTTCCCAATTACTTTGCGCTCTTTTTCAAGACCCTTTTTCTATGCCTTTTCTATGCCTTTTTTTTCGGCTTCTTACATCAAATAATCGTAGCAACTCATATTGTTACCGGTGTTTTTTGCAGTTTGAATAATTCTATAAATATTTTCTGTGCTAAATTCGTTATTTTTAGAACACAAACAAGTTGGGCGACAAAAAAGGTTTCAAGAAAAACCTAATCCGCTTTGTCGTGCAAATAGGAATTATTCTGACGAATTTCAGGTTCGCCGTCATTTGAAATTGTCCATTTAGAGTGTGCAACAGAGTCGGACGAATGAGGCAAATTATCATCTAAATTAACCTTTCGGCGCAGATAAGCTGGTTCATTCTCGAGGTCGTTTATTGCCTGCGGATTATTCAGTTTTGAGGTAAATGAAGCAGTTTTTGCTCTGTTGTTGCTTTCTGTTGGTCTTTGCAAATTTTCGGATTCAGTGCTTCTTTCATCTTTTCGTTCCCGAAAATTATTATAGCTACCAGACACTGGTCGCGCATTGGAAGCTCGTGAAGTTTTGAACTCGAAAGTATTCGCATTTGAATTTTGCTCCCCAGCATTTGGTTCAAAAATACCTTGGATTCTCTTTTGAGAATTTTGCTCAAAATCATCATCTTCCAAAAAGACAACATTCTTTTTTTGGTAGGATTGTGGCGCAGTTCCAGTCGGCTCATTGAAATTTTTTGACTCAAATCCCGTCGCAATAATCGTGATACTTAATTTATCGCCCAATGTTTCGTCGTAGCAATCTCCCCAAATTACATTTGCGCCTTCTCCGACTTCTTCTTCAATAAACTTCGTAATGACTGACAACTCGTCCATTTCGGCTTCTTTCGTACCCGATACGATATTGATGAGTAGGTGTTTCGCTCCCCGAATATCGTTGTCCTCCAAAAGCGGCGAACTTATCGCCATATCAATAGCTTTGTAAGCCCGATTTTCGCCTTCGCCTATTCCCGTACCCATCACCGCTACCCCACTGCCGCGCATGACGGTATCAACGTCTTTGAAATCTACATTGACGTGTCCTGTTTTTGTGATGATTTCGGCGATGCCTTTTGCTGCCGTCGTTAGGATATTGTCCGCGTGACCGAAAGCGTTCCGAATCGTCAGGTTTCCAAAAATAGTACGCAATTTTTCGTTGGAGATGATAACAATGGTATCTACATTTTTTTTCAACTCCTCCAATCCTTCTTTGCCCTGCGAGTTGCGTTTGGTACCTTCAAAGCCGAATGGCAAAGTGACAATTCCGACCGTCAGAATATCCAGTTCACGAGCGGCTTTAGCTATGATTGGCGCAGCACCTGTCCCTGTGCCTCCGCCCATACCTGCGGTAACAAACAGCATTTTGGCACCTACAAGGAAGTTTTTTATTTCCTCAATAGACTCCAAACACGCCTGCTTACCGATTTGTGGCTGCGAACCCGCACCCATTCCCTCTGTAAGATTGGGACCGAGTTTGATTCTCACGGGTACCGGACTGCTTTCCATAGCTTGGTTGTCGGTGTTGCTGATAGCAAAGTCCACGCCTGCGATGCCTTGACGGAACATATGATTGACTGCGTTGCTGCCGCCGCCGCCTACGCCGATGACTTTAATAATATTTTGAGATTTTGGTATATCAAATTTCATAATGTAATTTTTTTTTTTGATGGTTTGAAATGTTAAAATTTTACTGCACAAATAGCGATTCGCAAACAATTTGAAGACCAAATTTTTCTACTGAATGTATTAATCAATATTTAAGAAAAAAATAGTTTTTTTAGGAATCGAACAACTACAATTCGGTGTCTGGCTCGGCTTCAAACCAATTTCTGACTCTGTGAAATAAATTAGAAATAATAGAGCCGCTTTCTTCCAATTCTTGTTCGGAAGGCTTTTCATTTTTTTCTTCCTGCTTCGTTTTTGTATTATTTTGGGATAAAAAAGCGGATTCAGTCGAGTTGGACTTGTCAAAAATAAAAGACTGCAACTCGTTGTGTTTCAATGCTCTGAGCAACAAACCTGTGGCGGTAGATAGTGCTGGACTGCTCATTTGCTCCGAATATCCGTGTGCCAATGCCTCCACCGGTCTGCCAATTCTGGTGTGCATACCCGAGTGATATTCTGCGAATTTATCTATGTGTTTGAGCATTGAGCCGCCGCCTGTAAGGACGTAGCCAGCTATAAGTTTGCGGCTGTCGTACCCGCTTTTTTTCAGTTCAAACTGGATCCAATCAAAAATATCGAAGAGGCGAGCTTCGATGATTTGAGCCAAATTTTTCTCGGATATTTCCTTAAAATCCCGATTGTTTAGCCCCTGAATCGAGATGACTCTATTTTCATATACCTCCTCTGCCAACGCAGCTCCGTACTTTACTTTGAGTTTTTCAGCCTGCGGCTGCATAACTTTACAACCTTCTTTGATGTCTTTTGTAATCAAATTTCCACCCATCGGAATGACGGCGGAGTGGCGAATTATTCCTTCGTGGAACACGACAATATCGGTAGTGCCGCCTCCAATATCCACCAAAACAACGCCCGCTTGCTTCTCTTGGTCGCTCAACACGGCTTCCGCAGCTGCAATGGGTTCGAGCGTCAAATCAACGATGTGCAAACCAGCTTTTTCGACACATTTTTTTAGGTTAAAAAATGCTGTTGTGTTGCCTGTTATAATCTGAAAATTGGCTTCCAAACGCACGCCAGACATTCCGATAGGGTCCAAAACGCCTTGCTCATTGTCCACCGTGTACTCTTGTGGAATTACATGAAGAATTTTTTCGCCCGGCGGTAGCACCATTTTATACATATCATCTACCAGTTTGTCGAGGTCTTGGCGGCTGATTTCGGTCAAAATATTGTCGCGCGTGAGCAGCCCACGATGCGAATGGCATTTGATATGTTGCCCTGCGATACCAATATGTACGTTTTGAATAGGCATTTGGATAGCCCTCGAGCAGGACTCGACGGCTTCGGTAATCGCTTGAACAGTTTTTTCGATGTTGGACACTTGCCCACGCGCTATGCCAACGGACTCGGCAACGCCGATGCCCAATATTTCGAGCTTACCGTATTTGCTAACTTTTCCCGCTATGGCGCACACTTTGGACGTGCCAATATCGAGAGCGACCACAATGTCGGAGGGTTGAATCGGATTTGGATTTTGATAATTCATGTTAAATATAAGTTGTTTGGTCAGAAACTTGGCAGCAAGTTAGTTAGAATAATTTTTTTATATATAATAAATCAATATTTTTTACGCAAAAAGTTATAAACATTACGAAAAAAATTAATATTAATTAGTCGTCTATTCGTCCTACGATTTGATTTTTATACTTGATAATCAGTGTTTTATATTTTTTCCAGCCTTCGGTAGGCATTGCTTGTCTATAAAATTCTTTCAGATTGTAGATTTTTTGCTCGAGGTCTTTACAAGTGCCTAATTGAATTTTTTGTCCCCCAATTTTGGGTATTAGCGTGTATTCGCCAACTCTATCGACATAAATTTGTTCTACCATAGGTTCTAAAAAATCATCGTTGTGGATATATTGCACCAAATAAAATAAGTCAGCCAACGCGTAGTTGCTTCGAGTTCTAAAATCTGCCAAGTAAGGCGGAATATTACCTGTCGCCACCAAGACTCTTGCCGAATAATGTTTTGAAAGCGGCATTTTAATTCCCGTAGAGTCCAAATAATAATTGGTGTTGTTTGCACCGATGATGCGCACTATTGGTTCTCTTTGGGTTATTTTAATCTGAATCTGATTTTTTGCATCAACAAAAACCTCCGCATCTTTCACAAACGGTTCGTCCTCCAAAACGGATTCTATTCGCTCTACTTCCAGCGACTTGATTGGTTCGCCTTTTAGGTCATGCCCGAAACTTTTTTCTAATATTTTCTCTACATCTGTATTGTTTAGAAGCATAATTCCTTCCGAAAGCGGCAAAATAGTAATCAAAACTTCTCTTGCGTCAGCAGCTTTTTTTCTTGCAACCGTCGCAACGAGGATAATAATCCCAACGATGCTCGCTATCGTCCAAAATATTTTTTTCCTGTCGTATTTTTTCGGCGCATTGCTCATAAGTTAGAATCAGTAAGCCATTTTTTTATCGGCTGCACCAACGTATTGATATCGCCCGCTCCAAGTGTTAATAATACCGAAAATTTTTTATTTTCTAATATTTTTAATATATTTTCTTTTGTCACAATTTCTTTATTTTTATTTTTTAATTTATCAAAAATAATTGCAGATGTAACTCCTTCTATCGGCAACTCTCTGGCGGGATAAATATCAAGAAGCAGGATTTCGTCCAACATATCTAATGCTTCAGCAAACCCTTCCGCAAAATCACGAGTACGCGAAAACAAATGTGGCTGAAAAATACCTATAATTTTGCGCTCTGGATAAATCATTCTGGCTGCCGAAATTGCCGCTTTCAGTTCCTCTGGGTGGTGTGCATAGTCATCTATATAGGCGACATTTTTAGACACATAAATTTTTTCAAAACGGCGTTCAATTCCTTTAAAAGTAGCGAGTGCTGTCCGAATAGCCTCTTCGCCAACTCCCAACTCGAGGGCGACTGAAATAGCCGCCGTTGCATTTTCCACATTGTGCCTTCCGGGTTGCGTGAATTTTATATCGGATATTTCAACGTCTGGACTCTTATAATCAAAAATAAAAAATTCGGAACGAACTCTAAAAAATTCGGCACTAAATTCGCTCCCGTCACAACCGTAATAGTACGCGCGACACTCATTTTGCAAATTTTTTACTTCAATTCCTTCTCTCGCAAAGATGATTTTTTGGGTCTGACCCATAAATTGTTCGTAAGATAAAATCATATTTTTGTGACTGCCGTAAATATCCAAGTGGTCAGCATCAGTGGAAGTAATAATCGAAATTTCGGGATACAACTGAAGAAATGAACGGTCGTATTCGTCCGCCTCCATCACTACCCACTCACTTTTTCCTATCACATAATTGGATTTAAAATTTTGTGCAATACCGCCCAAAAAAGCCGTACAATCAATCCCACCACACCTCAAAATCCAAGTAAGTAGAGAGCTGGTGCTGGTTTTTCCGTGCGTACCCGCCACCGCAATACATCTCATTCCTCTGCTGATAATACCCAAAACCTCTGACCGTTTTTTTACTAAAAAATTATTTTCGTTAAAATAATTCAGTTCAGAATGTTCCTTCGGAATAGCCGGTGTATAAACTACTAAATCAATATTTTCAGGAATTTGTGACACGTCATCTGTATAATGAATCTTCATTCCTTCGGCTGAAAGTTGCCGAGTTAAATCTGTTTCAGTCTTATCGTACCCAAATACTTCCGCACCACGTTGGAGAAAATAGCGCGCCAAAGCACTCATGCCAATTCCCCCAATCCCTACAAAATATATTTTTTTTATTTCGTTCAAAGTCATTTTTGTATTAATTTTTCTATTTCAAAAGCGATGTCATTTGCTGCATTCGGCTTGGAGAGTTCCAAGATATTTTCACTTAATTCCGTCCTCATTTTAGGGGTATCTAACAATTTTTTGGCTTCTACAAAAACGGTTTTAATTGCATCAGAATCTTTAACTAAAATTGCCGCTTTTTTTTCAGTTAGTGACATAGCATTTTTAGTCTGATGGTCTTCCGCAACGTGAGGGGAAGGCACCAATATAGCTGGTTTTCCTAAAAGACATAGTTCCGAAATCGTCAAAGCTCCCGCCCTACAAATCACAATATCTGCTGCGAAATATGCCAAATCTATTCGCTCCAAAAAAGGTAATATTTTTACATTCTTGAGTTTAGCTGCTTCAGAATATTGATATTTTTCAAAATAATTGCCACCGCACTGCCATATTAGTAAAATATTTTGATTTTTTTCTAAAAAATCTACATTTTGCGCCACACTTTCGTTCAAAGTCAAAGAACCTAAACTGCCGCCTGTTATTAGAATGCAGAATTTATGTTCAGAAAAACCAAAATAATTCATGGCTTCGGTCTTTGTATTTTTACCATTTTTCAAATCATTTCGGACGGGATTTCCTGTCCAAATAATTTTTGCTTTTGGAAAATATTTTTCCATATTTGTATAAGAAACACAAATTTTATTCGCTTTTTGTGACAAAATTTTATTGGTTACTCCTGCATACGAATTTTGCTCTTGTATCAGTGTCGGAATTTGCTTCCATTGAGCAGCTCTCAAAATTGGACCGCTTGCATAGCCCCCTACTCCCACGACTACATCGGGCTTAAAATCTTTAATAATCTTTCTTGCTTTCCAAATACTTGCTATTAATCCGAAAGGAAAAAATAAATTTTTTAAACTTATTTTTCGCTGAAAGCCTGTCACAGGAAGCCCAATAATTTTATAACCTGCTTTGGGAACTCTCTCCATTTCCATCTTGCCTTCTGCGCCTACGAACAAAATTTCTATATTTTTGTCAGCTGCTTTCAACGCGTCCGCAATAGCTATGGCGGGAAAAATATGTCCTCCCGTGCCGCCTCCACTGATAATAATTTTTTTCATTTTGTGGCTTAATTATTTTCAATTTTGGTTTGTTCGATGTATTTGCTAACGCTCAAAATAATTCCAAAAGCAATACAAGCAAACAAAGACGAAGTTCCTCCCATACTCACCATTGGTAGCGGCAAACCCATAACGGGCACCAAACCGACCGAAACTGCCATATTAGCCAGAGCCTGAATAACTAAAATTAGACTCAAACCTATAGCTAAAATAGCTCCAAACGTCTTGGGGCTTTTTGTCACAAGAGTAGCAGTTCTAAAAAAAAGTAGCACATATAAACCCAACATTATTGC